>NZ_QSTT01000016.1:0-7840 GCF_003438725.1 Ruminococcus sp. OM06-36AC | reverse complement strand
CAGAATCGCTAGGCAATACCGCACAAAGATTGTGCGACAGATGCGTCGTCAAATTTTTCGTCAGATAAAACAAAAAGCGGAGTGAATACTTGATGTATTCACGAGCATTTTTGTGAAATATGACGAGAAATTTGCAAGCAGATGGCGTGCAAAGTCGCCAGACGCTCTTTGTGTGGTATTGCCGCTAGTTTGTTCAGCAGTCACAGCCGCAGGAATTTCTCTGCCGTATGCAGCATGTTCTCCAGCAGTTCCTTTGCCGCATCGCTGTAGAGCTGCACCTCGCCTTCATTCATCTGGTCATAGTCCGCATAACTTAACATATACGGAAACGATTTCGGCATGACATTCAGAATCTTTCGGCAGAGAGCCATGGGAATCTCCTCATTCGGTTCACAGTTCTGATAATACCACTCACTTAGCGGAGAAAGATTCGCAAAGCAAAAATCGCACAATCCCATGTCAGTTTCGCAGTCATCGATGTAGCTTCTTCTCAAATGGTCATAGAGTTCCAGCTCGGAAGCATACTGGTTGAAATTTTTGCCGTTATCCTTGTAGATATTATAATTCTGATATTGAAAAATCGATTTCAGATTCGGCATGAAGTACTTTCGTTTCTGCATCATACCGGTCTTTCTTGCCAGCACCGCGAAAATGATATACGGCTTGACCGCTTTTAACTTGGCATCGTTGTTGATGTGCAGTTGCAGGGCACGCAGATTTTCCTCGTACACCGGATTGGTTTTGCAGCCGTACAAAAACGCGTGCTGTGCAGTGAGATGATACAGCAAGTCAAAATCTTCCTCGTTCCGGACACCGCTTTCCACACGCCGCGGCTTTTTCAGATATTCCAGCAATGCATGATATTTCTGTAAATTTTCAGACTGTGCCTGAAAAAAGTCTGTCAATTCCCGCAGTGCGTTCTGCTGGCGGAAATAATTGCGGATCTTCTGTTCCTCCGTGCGGTCTGCGGCGTTGACTGCATTCAACAGACCAAAGTCTGTTACAACACAGAAATAGAGGTACTGCAAATCCGGATGTTCCGGCTGCTGCTCAATGCGTTCCATTAAGTCCCAGCAAATGACAACCAGATCCTGATTGCGGACAGCATGCTTTTCCAGCAGGCACAAAAACTGTTTCCGAAATTGTGCTGCCTGCTCCAGTGCTTCGCTGTAGGAAACGCCGTTCTGTTCCAGCAGATCGTCCAGTTCTATGTACTGATCGGCAAGTTCGTTGATATACTTGTAGATCTCGTAATCTATATCTGCCATTGGCACTCCCTCCTCGCCGCTTTTCAAAAGTCTCCTGAAATCCCGCCTGAGCCGTTTTCCGGCATCGCTGTTCAGAATCCGCTTGTCCTCCAGATGCAGACGAAGCTGTTCCCGCAGCTGTTCGCCGTCTGATTCTGCTTCCATGTCCAGTTTCCATTTTCTGCTGCGAAGGACTTCGTCTTCTTCAGTACTTTCCGATAATTTTGTCAGTGGATTTGGCATCAGCCCATGCATGTTTCTCCCCCCTCTCTTAAGGAAACACTGAATAAAGCTTGTACGTCAGATGCGTTGTCAGATTGCGTACAAAGCCGTCGGGCAGGCTTTGTGCAGTGCTTCCTTCATTATACACTTTTTGAAGTACTATGGCAAGTACAAAAATTGCGTGTCAAGCCGTCAGGCGTGCTTTATGCAATGTTTCCTTTGGATATGAGGAACTGTGCGGTAATCTCCCTGTAGTACAAAAGAGCACGCCAACGAGGAGCGGTGTGCTCTTGGGGTGTGCCGGTCAGACCACAAAAGATTTCCGGTTTTACGCAAAATTACGCCGGATCTTCTCCTCCGAATCTTCATACGGCAAATCCAAAATATCATACAGCCGAATCAGCAGCAGGGCGTTGTTTTCGGAAATTTCCTGAATTTGTTCTGCTTTTTCATGCTCGCCGATCTTTTCAAGAAAAATTTCCAGTTCGCCGTTGCCGTAGCTGTACAGCAGTTCATCAATGGAAAAACAGCGTTTTAAGTCATTCAAATCGGTTAAGATCTCACCATTCATAAACATCTGTTCTCACCTCCTGCAAACAGCATAGCACAGTTTTTCAGGAGAGTAAATACAAAACAGTTCCAAAAATACGGGACATTTTCGGAACTGTTTTTGATTGACAAGGGCAATTTGAAAAAGAAGTGTTTCCCCTATCTTTCCAACGAGGCAGCCATGCAGGTGTTTGAACGGGAAACGGCAGTCACGGAGTATGAATTTGTGTGCACCGGTGATTCCGGAGAAAATCGGCTGGAAATCGTTGACTTCTGGCGGGAATAGTGGTATGATAAAAGTAAGGTTTAGGATTGATCCACAATTTTTTCAAACAAAAACATTCCTAAGATGTCAACGCTGCAATTGGAAAAGTCCATTAAATGGAAGTTATTATGTACAAAATCCTCCGGTACTTGTACGAGTGCATGAAGACCGGAAAAACGCCGGATCTGGCAGACATCATGTGGAATTGTAAGATGTTTGACATTCCGAAGGCATACTGACTTTCAATATGTGCCGATATAAAATTTTGAAACAAATCATTTTTAGCGACATTTGCTCTGACTTGGAGAAAATGTCGCTACTTTTATGCCCACTTGAGCTTTTTAAACGCATTTTAGAGATTTTTTATTGACAATTACAGAGAATTATGTTATAATCATAACATGAATATTATGTTCGATAGTCGATATGATAATAATTATATTTTCCAATTTTAAATAAATTCACATGTAAACCATCTGCCAGTTTTGCACGATGTTGCCTCCGCAAAAAGTGAAGAAAACACTGCATAAAGCTTGTGCGTAAAATGCGTCATCAGATTTTTCGGCAGATTGCGTGCAAAGCCGTCAGGCTGGCTTTATTCCGTGCTTCCTGAATCATCCAAATGCATCAAAATCGGTTTCGTACCCTGTCCCCGCTTGTTTTTCAGAAATCCCCCGCAAATACATTTTAAAGGCAATACCGCACAAAGATTGTGCGGCAGATGCGTCGTCAAATTTTTCGTCAGATGAAACAAAAAGCGGAGTGAATACTTGATGTATTCACGAGCATTTTTGTGAAATATGACGGGAAATTTGCAAGCAGATGGCGTGCAAAGTCGCCAGACGCTCTTTGTGCGGTATTGCCTAAAGATTGGAGGAAAACTTATGAAGAAAAAACTTATGAAGCGAGTGATCAGCATACTTCTGTCCGTTGCTGTACTGTGCTGTGCTGCAGGTGCGGAAGGATTGCTTGTCAGTGCAGAAAACCGCTATGACATTACCTTGACCATTACATATCCGAGATCAGGAGAGGCTCCGGAGATACCGTCCGATTTTGAAAGCCTTTCTTCTCTGGATCTCACCTATCTTGGGTGCGAATGGAAAACTGCCGATAATACGGAACAGTGGGACGACGGCACAGAATTTATCGAGTGGATGTATACATTTGTGAACAGCAGGAATTATAACAGCCTGAACACTTTTGAAGATGGGATCATGTACCATCAACGCACCTATTTTAAGATCGCAAATGTTTCTGTATCCGGCGAAGATGAGGCAGCCGTCACTCTGGTGGACTCTGCAACAAATCAGCAATTTAATTCATCTGAAGTCTATCTGATAAATGGCGAGGAGTTTATCAGCGAGCTCGGAGGAGCAGTAGCTTTACCTTCCGGTATAACGGCAAACGATTCATTAATGTATATTGACACAGGTGCCCTAATTGGCTCACCTTGGGGACATATGCATACCGAAAGCTCTGAATACACATTTGACGATCAGAACCATTGGAAGGTGTGTCCGGAATGCGGAATCAAGCTGGTAGATACCGTTTGTAATCACAGCAGTTCTTATGGCATACTTGAAAGATGGACATCTACACAGAGTGCAACTGAAACACGAGAAGGCATTTGGCAGAAAACATGCAGTTCCTGTATGTATGCATACGACACTGTAACATCTCCTGCTGTTTCTGAGCAGACCATTGTTTCCAGCTACGAGGAATTACAAGCAGCACTTGCAAAAGGCGGAAAGCAGTGGATCACCTTAAAGAAAAAAAGTTCCGAAAACACATGGATTTATCAGGAAGATATGGAAAGTGATGATATGCTGGTTCTGGATGATCCAGATGCCGACATCACGATCGACCTGAATCACTGCAGTGTGATTCGGGATACAGGCAGATACGATAATGCCTTGTTCGACATCCGGCAGGGCAAGCTGCGGATCTTCAGTACACAGCTGACGGGCATTCCGGCAAATGATTGGAATATGCAATTCCGGAGTGCAGCATATACGTCCTGTTTGTTCCGCGTTGGAAAAAATGGTGCCCTGCATCTGACAAATATAAGTGGTGCTACGCCTTATCAGGGCATGGCTTATGGACAGCCCATGATCATTTCCGAAGGCGATCTGCAAATCGATGGCGGGCATTACCGCAATATGATCGACACGTTCTCTCCCGACAAAGAAACTCGCGGAGCAGCAATTTTGATCGATGGCGGCACCGCGGTTATCAACGGCGGCAAATATGAAGGCACGGCATGCGGCGTGGCTGTACGGAATGATGCTCAGCTGACTGTGAATCATGGATATATCGGCAGTTGGGATACTGGCTTGTACATTGGAGGTAGTGCAAATGCAGTAATCAATGACGGAGAATTTGACCGCTATGAAATAACTTCCTCCTCTTCCAAATCTCAGAATTGTGCTGTGATGATGGAAAGTTCTGGTGATCTGACGATACACAACGGTAACTTTTACGGAGCAAAACAGGGTTTGTTCCTGAAATCGGCAGGACAGGTTACCATTTGGAATGGTTCTTTCAAAAGCAGGAATCCCAGAGAAGCCCAACAGGCAGCTATGGTGATTTCCGATATGGAAAACATGAATGTCACAGTCTACAACGGGACATTTTCAGGGACAACCGGAATACGGTCCAACGTAAAATTCTCGTTGAAAGACATTCTTCCGGACAAGAATGGCAATGGCATGAAAGCTATGGATAATGGTGTGGGGATCGATCTCAACACAGAAGCATTCATATTTGGCGAAAACCGTCTGACGATTGAAAAATCAGTTCCTATAATCACGAAACAACCTCAGAATGTAACGTTGATTTCGGGCAATGATGCAAGGTTCTCTGTAGAAGCAATTGGTGCCGTGCGTTATGAATGGGAAATATTTGATGTAGAAGATGAAACACAGCAGCCCTATTCCAGAGAAACTGTACTGGCACACTGCTCTGGTGTCAACAGCTTTGAAGAAAGTACATTCCAGATCTATGGCGTTAGCTCCTGGTTTATGAATAAGGCAGTACATGTATGGATCAAAGGCAAGGACGGCGGTGTCACCTCTCACACAGCATATTTTAACATCATTGTCAAACCTCCGGCAGAAGTATCTCAGCTTAAAAACGTGATCGTTGCTCCCGGCGGCACTACGTTTTTCACTTTTGAAACTTTGTATGCAGATGAATTTCGCTGGTATTTTACCAATTACGAATGGGATCAGATAGATAATGAAGAACTGTTGGAATATAAAAGCGACGGTCGCACATTGACGCTGTACAATGTTTCTGAGTTTTGGGACGGAGAAACTGTTTATTGTGATGCACTCAATGAATTGGGGTCTATTACCTCGGATAAAGCAGTTATCACAGTAGGTGTTGCAGGCGATGTAAATACAGATGGAAAACTGACCGCTGCAGATCTGGTAATGCTTCAAAAATGGCTTATCCAATCCGGATCTATCAACAATGGACGACTTGGCGATTTGGACGGTAATGGCATTCTGAACGGTATCGACTTGGCGATGCTTCGAAGCCTGCTGATCCGCTGACTGCAAGCAAATAAATCAGAGCACACCAGGAAAAAATACACAGACAGTGATTTTCCTCCTGGTGCTTGTTTGAAAAATTCGTACATTTGTCAAAACACTCATAAATCACATAAAGGCAACACCGCACAAGTTCTGTGTGGCGTTGCCTTTACTTTTTTTACACGGCATTCCTTTTCAAGCAACGGGAAGTGAATCCTTCAAAAATATTGTTTTTATCACGAGGAATGTTGTAAAATTTATACATGATTTTCTTGCTTTCAGCAATCCGTACAAATTCTCTGAAATCAGGATTTAAAGATGGGATCCCCCGCCTATGCGGGGAAAAGGATTTCAAAAAAATCAAAGAGATCCGTTTTGGAGGATCACCCCCGCCTATGCGGGGAAAAGATACTATGCCAGATATACTGTGTGCTGCATTCAGGATCACCCCCGCCTATGCGGGGAAAAGATATGCGGCAAGCAGTATCAGATTGAGCGTAAGGGATCACCCCCGCCTATGCGGGGAAAAGGCATAGCTTTTCCGGCAGCTATGCGGTGCCGCGGGATCACCCCCCGCCTATGCGGGGAAAAGGAGGAATCAGCCGGAATGTGATCTTCCACTGCAGGATCACCCCCGCCTATGCGGAGAAAAGGTCCTCCACGTCGTTCAAAATTTCTTCATACCAGGATCACCCCCGCCTATGCGGGGAAAAGAGAACTGAATGTTACACCAAATCGGCTGCTTGGGGATCACCCCCGCCTATGCGGGGAAAAGTTGCGGTGATGCACTGGTTTGCGATGATGCAGAGGATCACCCCCGCCTATGCGGGGAAAAGGCGTTCGCCCGGTTCGTGCACCAGCTGATCTCGGGATCACCCCCGCCTATGCGGGGAAAAGGGCGGTTTCCCCGGGTGGTCGCAAAGTCCTGAGGGATCACCCCCGCCTATGCGGGGAAAAGCTGACTTATCCCAGCTGTTCAGCGGGTTCCGCAGGATCACCCCCGCCTATGCGGGGAAAAGTCAAATCGTTGTCAATTTCGTATGTGGAAAACAGGATCACCCCCGCCTATGCGGGGAAAAGGTGTTTCGAATCCCGATGCGGCAAACTTTTTTGGGATCACCCCCGCCTATGCGGGGAAAAGGGCGAATCGGTCAAGCTTGTACACAAGCACGTAGGATCACCCCCGCCTATGCGGGGAAAAGCGGAATTCGCAAAAGCTGAGGGGATCCACATCGGGATCACCCCCGCCTATGCGGGGAAAAGGATTGAACTTTGTGCAGAACGTGCTGTCTTGTAGGATCACCCCCGCCTATGCGGGGAAAAGTGGAGGAATTTACTATGAAAAAGATTAACGTTAGGATCACCCCCGCCTATGCGGGGAAAAGGCGATACGTCGCTTTTCAACGGTCTAAATCACAGGATCACCCCCGCCTATGCGGGGAAAAGTCGTTCAGCTTTTTGATCTGCTCCTGCGTGTAAGGATCACCCCCGCCTATGCGGGGAAAAGTCAACGCCACGCAGATACTGCCGATCGCCATGAGGATCACCCCCGCCTATGCGGGGAAAAGGCACTACTACGATGTGTCGTATGTGGGCGGAGAGGATCACCCCCGCCTATGCGGGGAAAAGTTATAACAACATGTACAAATTATAAGCTTGTACGGATCACCCCCGCCTATGCGGGGAAAAGTTATAACAACATGTACAAATTATAAGCTTGTACGGATCACCCCCGCCTATGCGGGGAAAAGTTTGTGAAAAGTTTTAAGTCCGTCAGAACGCCGGGATCACCCCCGCCTATGCGGGGAAAAGGTATCTGGCATGCGTAGAAGTTGCAAAAATTCAGGATCACCCCCGCCTATGCGGGGAAAAGGCCAGCAGCTTCCCGCCAGTAATCGCCGGATTTAGGATCACCCCCGCCTATGCGGGGAAAAGCTGCCTTTGCTGCTGAACCTGTCGCTCCGTCCTGGATCACCCCCGCCTATGCGGGGAAAAGGGAAACACCGTAAAATCCGCGGAAC
>NZ_QSTT01000015.1:0-66087 GCF_003438725.1 Ruminococcus sp. OM06-36AC | reverse complement strand
GCTTTGCATAGATTTTCTTTTGAATCTTTGTCTAACTTTTTGGGGTCAGTTCATTCTAACAGAGGGGTTAATTCTATATTATTTACTTCTCCAGCCGTACCCAACTAAGTGAACCACATTGTTTATAATTTATTTACAACTAAAGCATTAAGACAAACAGACAGGCTTAAAATTTGCAAGAAAATCGAATAGACAAACGAGAAGCGTTCTTCATATCAGTGAGGAACGCTTTTTTTACTTTATTCGGAGGCTTTATCATGACAAAGTGCCTTTGTCAATAAAAAACTGAGCCAGTTGTGATAAAAAAATTTTGAGCCACTAATCGTGATTCAAGGTTGAGTCGATGCGGTAAGACGAGCTGCAGTTCATGTTCAGAACAAAGGATCGGAAGGTGACTCTATCTATGAGTGCAGCAAGCAGCATTTCATTTTCAAAAAGCTGTGTCCATTGGGCCCTGCGAAAAAATTTCTGTAAATTCAACAACAGTGATAAAAAACGATATTGTGGGGCGGCTTGAAAAACAGCCGCTCAATTTTTTTACAGTATACAACAAATACCGTAATTTGTCAAGTTTCTTCAACAGTCAGTCTGCTGAAATGGAGCGTAGCGGAATGGAAGCAGACTGACTGTTCCGGCTCAGCTCAGCCTGTTGGGGTACATGATCTCCAGCTCGCCAAGAACTCTGCCCCAGTTTTTCAGCGGCATCGTCCACTTCTTTGTAATCTCGTGGGTTGCCAGATACAAAGTGAAATTGTCAATAACACTTGACACATTAACCGCAAGGATTTTGAAGTTAAGCAGCGATAGTCAAAGCTGAATAGAATCTATGTCGTTTTACAGCTGGTGGGATTCCACCGATTGCCGAGCAGATTCTGCGGTTGCTCCAGTAGCTCATAAAATATCGCCATACCATTGTTTTTAATGCTTCAATCGTATAATCTTCAGATCTTCTGCCTCTGTTATAAAACAATTCCTCCTTCATTCTTGCCCAGATGCTTTCACATCTTGCATTATCGTGGCATCTTCCTCCTGCACTGTTCATGCTCTGGACAATGCCATATTTTTGGATAGCAGTTCTATACGCAGAACTTGTATACTGGCTGCCGCGGTCGGAATGCACAATGGCTCCGCGAATCTCCGGATACCGCAAGCTCGCATTTTGCAGTGTTTCACAGCATAGTTCAGCTCGCATATGGTCTGCCATGGCAAGACCATTTGGCATCAGGTCATAGCAATCAAAAATCGCCGAAACATACAGTTTTCCGTCTTTTGCCTTGATTTCAGTAATGTCTGTAACGCATTTTTTCAAAGGTGCATCTGCTGTAAAATCACGTTTCAGAAGATCGTCTGATTTACGGGCTTCCCGGTCGGCTTTGGTGATTCCGTTGGGCTTTCGTTTGGGGCTATGGATCAGGCTTATCTGCTCCATCACGCTGCGGACAGTTGCTTCGCACGGGATTTTGATACCATCAAGCTTGCCGATCTCTTTTTGATACCGCAGTGCCTGATACATACGTACTCTGCCATAATCCGCATTTTCTTCGTCCTCATCATGGATTTTCAACATGGCGTCAGCAAGTGGCTGATACTTCCATGGTTTGCCCTTACGCTCAAGATAATCGTAAAACGCCTGTCTGCTGACTTGCAGCGTGCTGCAGTAAAAACTGATTTTTCCGATGTTTCTGCCGTCATCTGTCCGGATTGCAATATACATCAGCCTTTGTTCTTTCCCGATTTCTGACGGCTGGCAGCGAAAAAAGCCGCTGCATCCTCCAAAAACTCATTCATTTCGCTTAGGCGTTTGTTTTCTTTTTCCAATGCTTTGATCCACTTCCTCAGCTGCTGGTTTTCTTCGGCGATATTCAGAGATTCTTCCGGGCTGCGTTCTCCGCAGCCAATATCAAGGCTTCCGATTTTTACTTTTCTGATCCAGCCGTACAGCGTATTTACGGGTATCTGAAGTTCATTCGCTGCATTTACCGCACCTATCTTTTTTGCAAGCTTTACTGCCTGCACTTTGTACTCATTTTCATATTGTTTATTTTCTGACATTCCTTTTTCATCCATTTATTTTCCTATTTTATTCCTTTGAGGTTAGGGTATCAAATTTTATTATACTACATCATTATTTAGTGTTTCCTTAGGGCAATACCGCACAAAGAGCGTCTGGCGACTTTGCACGCCATCTGCCTGCAAATTTCCCGTCATATTTCACAAAAATGCTCGTGAATACATTAAGTATTCACTCCGCTTTTTGTTTCAACTGACGAAAAATTTGACGACGCATCTGTCGCACAATCTTTGTGCGGTATTGCCTAAAGAAACGTTGCATGAAGCCCACCTGACGGCTTTATGCAGCGTTTTTTTCGTTTGCGAAATTCCAATCCGGCAAAGCTATATGGCTGCACTGCTTATTTTTTCTGAAATTTGACAAACTAAGAAATCCATTGTATAATATTATTTAGTGTTTCCTTAGAAAAATGTCGAAAGGAGTCGTTTCATGAAACATCGGGAGGGAATAGAAAAGGAACGGGAAAATCTAAGAACCGTTTTCAAGAAAATGTTTTCAATTACCGAGGACGCGGCCTCCAATGAAGAAATTCGGGATCGTATTCTGACCGGCGGAAAAATCACCGGCACCAATATGGTGGTGATGATCTGTGCCATTTTGATTGCTTCGGTGGGATTGAACACCAATTCCGTGGCGGTAATTATCGGGGCTATGCTGATCTCACCGCTCATGGGCAGTATTTTGGCAATCTCTTACGGAACAGTTTCCAATGATGCCTATCTGATGAAACGACATTCTGTCGGATTCGCAGTGCAAATTTTGATCAGCGTGGCAACTGCCACCATTTATTTCCTGCTGTCGCCGATCAAAGAACCGACAGAACAGTTGCTTGCCCGTACCAATCCTAACTTTTTCGATGTGATGATTGCACTTGCCGGAGGAATCGCCGGTATTGTAGGGCAAACCAGACAGGACAAGGCGAACAATATCATACCCGGCGTGGCAATTGCTACAGCACTGATGCCGCCACTCTGTACCTGCGGCTATGCGATTGCTAACGGAAATCTCCGCATGTTGCTGGGGGCGTTTTATTTGTTTATCATCAACGCCTATTTTATCTACATTGCGTCGGATCTTATGCTGGTGCTGCTCCGCACACCCCGAGTGAAAGCCATGTCTGTTTCGGAATGGAAACGCCTGCGAAAGAAAATGTACCGGAACACTCTGCTGGTTCTGCTCCCGATCATCGCTATTGCGATTGGCTGGAATGTATAAGGCAATACCGCACAAAGAGCGTCTGGCGACTTTGCACGCCATCTGCGTGCAGATTTTCCGTCATATTGCCCAGAAATCCCTTGCCATACGGCAGTATGCCTGCGGAATTTCTGGGCAATCTGCCGAAAAATCTGACGACGCATCTGTCGCACAATCTTTGTGCGGTATTGCCTAAAATCCCACAACTGCAAAACGCTCCCACTGACACCATTTTCGTCAGTGGGAGCGTTTTCTCAATCCTGATAATAACTCATCAGATTGCACTGGATCATACCGTTATACAGCTTTCGCTTTTTGTTTGCCGGCTTTCCGAAATGCAGCTCAAAATCTGCGTCCGGCGTGATAATGTAGCATGGGTGAGCCTTGTCGGCAGGGAACACGTCACCCATGATGCGGTAAATAGACTGTGCATGCTGAATGTCCAGCATGCGTTCGCCGTAAGGCGGATTGCAAATGGTAATGGCATGCTCTATGGGTTCGAAATCGGCGATGTCCCGCTGCATCAGATGAATCCGCGGCTGAACGCCGGCTTTACGGCAGTTTTCTTCTGTCAGGGCAATTGCCTCCGGATCGATGTCATAGCCGTATGCTTCGAAAGCAGCATCATGCCGGATTGCCGCAACGGCTTCTGCACGGGCATTCTGCCATACAGTTTTGGGAATCTGTGCCCATTGCTCTGCCAGAAAGCGGCGGTTCAGCCCCGGAGCCATACGCATTGCCTTGAATGCCGCTTCGATCAACAGGGTACCGCTGCCGCAGAATGGGTCACAGACAATGCTGTCCGAATGTACTCTGGCGAGGTCAACAATACCGGCGGCGAGCGTTTCCTTGATCGGGGCAGCATTGGAATTTCTCCGGTAGCCTCGCTTGTGCAGTCCGATTCCGGTGGTATCCAGATAAATCGTGGCAATGTTCTTGCGAATGGTAAACTGGATTGGGTGAGCCGCACCGGATTCTGTAAACCAATTGGTGTGGTATACCGATTTCAGCCGTTCCACAGCTGCTTTTTTGATGATAGACTGGCAGTCCGGCACACTGTGCAGCTTGGAGTCCAGAGCATGTCCTTTTACCGGAAAAGCATCGTCCTTACCGATCCATTGTTCCAGCGGCAGGGAACGGACACCCTGAAACAATTCTTCAAAGTTGTACGCCTTGAACTGTCCCAGCTGAATCAGAACACGTTCTGCCGTAGACAGGCAGAGATTTGCCTTGGCAATGGTTTCGGCATTGCCGCGGAACAGAACACGACCGTCCTGAACTGCAATGTCAGTGCCGCCGATTTTGGAAATTTCGAACCGCAGCGTGCGTTCCAGCCCAAAATGGCAGGGGCAGCAAAGCAGGTAAGATGATTGTTGCATCATAAAAATACTCCTTCACAATAACACCGCACAAAACAGCTGGTTCTGTGCGGTGTATGAAATTTAAAAATGGTTCTTATTGAGCCGGTGCCTGTGTGGCAGCTGCTTCTGTTGCGGCAGCATTACTATTGTTTTCTGCCGGATGCTGGGTTTCACTATGCTGTTCTCCCGCAGCAGTGGTTGCCGATGTGGAACCGCTGTTTTCATTGGTAGCCTTTGTCGTTTTGCTGCCGTACTTTGTGCACTCATCACAAACCGGAGCATTGCTGGACTTCCAGTAGCCGGTAGTGGTGGCGGTGCAGTTCGGACCAGCGATCTTGCCGCTCTTGGTACAAACTTTACCTTCCACTATGCTGCTGTCTTCAGGATATTCCGCACCGGTGTTCATCTGGTCGGCATATTCACCGATGATGTTCTGCCAGATCTGTGCAGACTTGATATGGTGGTCTTTCAGTTCTGCACGTTCCTTGTAGCCGAGCCATACGCCGCTGACGAAATCTTCTGTCAGTCCCACAAAGGTCAGGTCGTTCCAGTCCTGTGTAGTACCCGTCTTACCGGCAACATGCTTGTGTTCCAGCTTTGCCTTCTGACCAGTACCATTGTTGACAACATCCTGCAGCAGCTTGTTCATGACATACGCAGTTTCGCTGCTGACAGCTTCTTCCGGACTGCCGTCATTTTCATAAATGAGGTCGCCGGCACCTTGTACCACCTTGCTGACAAGGTGAGCCTGATACTGTGTACCGCCGTTGCCATAGGGAACATAGCCATTGACCAGATTTTCCAGTGTAACACCATATGTCAACGCACCAACTGTCAGCGGAGAGTATGCCATATCGGTGTGTCCGTCACCGGAATCTTTACACAGATCCAGACGCATTTTGGAGGTGGCAAAGTCGAAAACGCTCTGCGGTGTCAGAGCCTGACAAAGTTGAGCCGGTACAGTGTTGTAGGATTTTTCCAGTGCCTCATATATCTTCAGTTCCTTGTGGCTGATAGACATGGCAGAACTGTCCTCGCTGTAGTTGGTCGGCCATGCCTTGCCCTCAACTTCGATCGGCTCGTCCTTGTAAATAGAGCCCCAGTGAATCAGGTCGCTTTCCAAAGCCAGTCCGTAGGTAGTCAGCGGCTTAATGGTAGAACCGGGCTGCCGCTGTTCCATGGTGGCGTAGTTGAAGCATAGGGATTCTGTCTTTTCGCCGACTGCACCGACCATTGCCTGAATCTCGCCCTTATAGTTCATTGCAATAAAAGCAGACTCCGGATAAACGATTTCGCTGGAGGAATATTCGCCGTCGCCGTCCTGATCCTGCCACTGGGCAACGCGGTCTTTTTCCACCAGATTGTTTAGATCCTTGTACTTCTCCTCCACATAAGCCTGCATATCCTGATTGACCGTGGTATAGATCTGATACCCGCCGCGGTTGATACGGGAGATGGCTTGCTGTGTAGTCAGATTGAACTTGTCCTTGAGGTAATCTGCCACTTCATACAGGGCCGCGTCTACGATCCAGGAGGTGGGCTTGTTGGGATCGGTGTCTTCTTCCTTTTGTGCATCAGGGTGAGCTGCCTTGTACTCGTCGGAGTCTGTGAAGATCAGCTTCTCATGCAGAGCCGACTGGTACTCGTCATAAGTGAGAGCACCGTTGTTGTACATCTGCCAGAGGACATATTCCTGTCGCTTTTTGTTCTTTTTTTTGCCGGTATTGACCCATTCTCCGGTGGTATCATCTTTATATCCGGCAAAGGGGTTCAGTGTTTCCGGACTTTTCGGAATTGCTGCCAGACAAGCCGCTTCTGCTACGTCCAGATCTTTGGCACTTTTTCCGAAATATTTCTGTGCGGCATGTTCGATTCCGTTGGAGGTGCCGCCGAAACCGATGTAGTTCATGTAGGTTTCCAGAATCTTATCTTTGGAGTAAGCACGTTCCAGTTCCATGGCACGGAAAATTTCACGGATCTTACGGGAAGGGGACTGCTCGCTGTCACCGGTGATATTTTTGATCAGCTGCTGCGTAATGGTCGAACCACCCTGATTGGTATCATAGATGTGTACGAACATGTTGACAAAGGCCGAAACGGTACGCTTATAGTCCACGCCGTCATGGGTATAGAAACGTTCATCTTCTGCACAGACAAAAGCGTCCCGCGTATGCTGGGGAATCTCGTCGATGTTAACGGGAATACGCTGGGATTCGTTGGTGACTTCATAGATGTTCACCCATTCGCCGCTGCTGTCCTGAGCATAGATGTTGGTATTGTAGGAAAGTTCCATTTCTTCAATGGTAACATTGGACACATCGTCCCGAAAGTTCATGACATAGACGACCAGTGCTGTTGCCACAATGGTGCAGGTGATGATCAGGATCATGAACATCGCCGCAAGTGTGGAACCCAGAATAGAAAGCGTTTGCCGCAGAACGAGGACCCATTTGGGCTTGGCAGCGGCTTCTTCCAGTTCCGGACTGTGATAGGGATATTCCGGTGTACCGGTCGGTCCGTAATATTTCCGCATCGGAATGCCTGTCCCGCCTTTTTTGGCTCGCTTTCGGTTGTCAGCGGGGGGAGAACTGTTTCGTCTTTTGTTGTTATCCATAGTATTGATTCCTTCCAAAAGCCCGCTGTGCGGCAGAATACACACAGGGGAATCTGTTGTTGTTTTGCAGGAGCAGTACCACACAAAATAAATTTGTACGTAAGACGTATCGGCAGCATTGTCCGAGATGCACACTGCCGGAATGTATACCACATTATTATAGCACATTTTACGGGCAATGTTAAGAGGTACGGCGGATTTTCTTCGAAAAATATGCAGATTGTATAAACTTCGGAATTTTGGAAAGAATACTTTTGGTATATATTCAGGCAAATTCGCAGAAAAATCTGGTTTTGTTCTGCGATGTGAAAACAGAAAGGCGGACGAGAAAAATGGAAAAACGAAATGCAGTGTGGATTCTGCTGACGGCTCTCACCATATCGCTGGTGATCGTAGGCGGCTCACTGTCCCTGTCTCTGCGGCAGGAAAAAAGTGCAGCACAGGGGACAACCTATTCCGAAGCGGCAACAGAAGCAGGCTATACCATGCGTATCACAGACGGGCAGGTGGGACTGTTTCGGGAGGGTAGCAGTGTGCCGTATCAGAAACTGCAAGTTCCGCTGAATCTGCTGTCCGATTATGACCGGCACGCATTGGAGCAGGGAATTACTGTGTCCGATGAAGCAGCCTTGCAGCGGCTGATCGAGGATTATTTTTCGTAGGGAAGAATGATCGGAACCGGCTGATCGATCGTCATAGAATCCGGCGTGACAACGCAGTCCATTGCCAGAATTTGTACGCCGGAATCTACAGCATGCCGGAGAGCTTTTCCAAATGCCGGATCCATACTGTCATTGGGGCGGAACTGTTCAGCACCTTTCAGCTGAACAACGAACAGCAGGTATGCTTCATAGCCTTTCTGCCGGCAGGCAGCCAGCTCCAGCAAGTGCTTGGTACCTCGTTCTGTCGGGGCATCAGGAAAGGAAACGACACCATTTTGTTCCAGTGTCACACCCTTGACTTCCAGAAACGCGGTAGTTTCTCCATGGGTAATGCAGAAGTCAAAGCGAGAATTCCCATATGTCACTTCCCGCCGGATTTCAGCTGCCGGAGGAAAGAGTGCTCCTGTGTGCAGCCATTCCGCCGCCGCGGCGTTGGGAGCCTGTGCATCGATGTTGATCAGCAATGCCGTGGAATCCGGCAGTACCTTTTCCACGGCAATCAAATCGTATTTGGTTTTGCGGCTGGGGTTCTTGCCGGCAGCCAGATACACCGTGCAGCCGGCAATCAGCAACTCCCGACAGCGACCAGTATTTTTGACATGTACCCGTTCGGTTTGCCCGTTGACCAGTACCAGTGCAATGAATCGGTTCGGGCGTTCCAGAAAAACGGCAGGGATCACTTCTTGATATCGCATAGTAACTCCTTAGGAAAGCGGAATTTGTACCATAACTTCGCAGCCGGTATCTTCCGATAGTGTCAGTGTACCGTGATAGCTGTTGGCGATCTGTGCGGCAGTATCCAATGGTACAGGCTGGACAGATGCGGGGCCTTTTGGATTCTGCACGCGGAAGCAGAAATTGCCGTTCTCCTCCCAGAGGCGGCAGGTAATGCTTCGCTCTGCCTCTGAAACAGTTTGCACCAGCTGTTCTGCACGCTGCAATGGATTCATCAAAAGACTGCACAGATCCAACTTGGAAAAGGGCAGTGCTTCCGGCAAGTCGCATTCTACAGGAAATGCAATTTGTTTTGCCGCACATTTCGCAGCGGTCTGATGCAGGATCACATTGATGATCTCGTTGTCACAATATTGCAGCTGCAATTCCGGATTCTGAAAGTTCTCCTCCAATTCGGCGGCAAACTGTTTTGCATCGTCGATTGCATTGGAGGTGACCAATCCGAAAAAGACCTGCATCTGGTTGTTAAAGTCGTGACGCAGCTTCGCTGTTTCCCGCGAAACTTCTGCTGCCTGTTCCTGAAATTGCAGGGAAAGGGTTTCGTATTTCTCAAAAAATTGCAGCTTTCTGGTGAGCCGTTCCTCGTTCTGTAATCTTTGTATGAACCGGAACAGAAAAATACTGGAGATCATATCAAGGAAAAATGTGATTCCCACCATAAGCAGAATCAACGGAGAGGACGTGAGAACTTTATGCTGCTGAATAATGATGGTAAATGTAGCAATGATAGCGGCTTGTGCAATCGGAAAAATCAAAAGGATCAGATTTTGCTTTGTGCTTTCAAAAGTGAGATGCAGCCGCCTTTTTTGAAGAACTTTCCGAAAGAAGAATAGAAACGTGAAATAAATAACCGGCGTGGGAATATACCCCAAAAAGGAATACCAGTGGCTCCAACGCTCATCGCTCAAAATCAAAGAACAAAAATCGGTCTTGGCGATAAAATCGAGGGCAGTGAGAAGAATGACGCTGATAATATCGGAAAAAGCCATTGCAATGCCGCAGATGATGCTGTGAAATATCCGCTTGAACAGGGGCTGCTTTCGATACGCAAAGATGTAGTAGAAGAGGATTGCCGTCCAAAAGAGCAGGGAGTACAGCGACCGGGCCTTTTCCAGAATCAGATATTTCACATCGCCATACATGCCGTAAGAAACTGCGAAAAAACAGATCGTCAAAAATGCAGCATAGCCAAGCAGCAGGAGATTTGCCCGTTTGTTCGTCTTTTGGAACGCGACTTTGGCATAGGAAGCAGTAAGCCAGATCACTGCCAAAGCAGACAGCGTCAGATTCACCATTGCCCAGATGGATTCAGTTACGGACATACCACAGCAGCCTCCTCTGCAATTTTTTCTGTGTTGTTCTCTGCCGGCAGATTTAGCTGAATGGTGACTGTGAAAAACTGGTCATCATAGCTGGCGACAGCTATTCCGCCGTAAGTATTGGCAAGATGTTCTATAATTTCAATACCAAATCCGTGCTTTTCCTTGTCCGCTTTTGTAGTCTGTACTTTTCCGTTTTGAGTCTGGATCTGGTGATTTTTCCGGTTGCAGATTCGCAGGAATACCATTTCTCCGTCCTGCCAGATAGTGCAGGAAATTTCTCGTTCTGCCTCCGGAACAGCTTCCGATGCCTGAATGGCGTTTTGCAGCGGATTGATAAGCAGGCTGCACAGATCAACCTTGCGGATTCCGATGTCCTCCGCAAGAGCACAGTCTGTTTTAAATGCAATGTGCTCTTTTGCACAGGTTTCTGCGGTCTGCTGTAAAATTACATTGGTGACAGTGTTTTCACAGAAATACAGCCGTTGCTTCTGCTGCCGGAACTTGCTTTGCAATTCCTCTGCCAGCTGCATGGCATCTTCCACATGGTCAGTCTGCATCAATCCGGAAAAGACCTGCATCTGGTTGTGGAAATCTCGTTTCAGATTTTCCTGTTCGTGAGAAGCCTGTGCGATCTGTTCCTGATATTTTGCCGACAGTTTTTCGTATTCTTCATAAAAACGAACTTTCTGCTTTTCCTGTTCTTTGATGTGCATTCTTTTCATCAGATGCAGCAGCATGATGTTGGAAACAACATTCAGCAGAATCGTAACGATCAGCACCACCAGAATCTTCGGGGAAGTGCTGATCGTGCCGAATTGCTGTAAAATTGCGATCAGGGTGTAAATGGCAAAAAACTGTGTCACCGGAAAAATCAGCAGCCAGAACGTCTTAGCTGAATACAGCTGTGAACGGATCTTGAGAAACAGCTTTTGGAACACAAACGCCAGACCAGCCATAATTAACAGTTCCGGCAGTATGAGAAATGTGCGGTACCAGAGATGCCAGTTTTCATAGTTGCAACCAATGCTGTAGACATTGGTTCCGGCAAGATTGTCTATGGCAGCCATGGCGATGATCTGTATGGTATCTCCCAGAAGGATGAATAAAAATGACATCGTTGCGAGAAAAAAACGAGTCAGGAGTTTTTCTTGGGGAAATCCCGTTAGGAAAAACAAGAGAAAGATGCACCAGTGCAGAGCAGTGAACCCGTTGCGGTGTGTCTGAATGATCCAACAGGAAGCATCTCCGTACAAAACCCACGGGATAATTGCGAAGATCAGATCGATCAGAAGGATGATCAAACCAGTCGCCAATGCCCAGCCTTTTCGGGGCTTTCCCACACAGATGTGGCTATACAGCAGCAAAAAGCCATATAGCAGCAGATTCGACACCGTAAAATTCATGGTGTAAAAAAAATTATCCATTTTCTATAGGACTCCTTTGTGTACGTTTTACGATTGATACAGTTCGCTTTTACGTTGCACCAACTCTGCCCGATTTTCTGCAACAGAGCGGTGCCCATATGCACTGATCGGAATGATCTCCTCCTGAATATGCACTTCCTTGGTGTCGATTCGCTGTACATAGTGCAGATTGATAGCGTAACTTTTATAGCACTGATAGAAGTACTGCGGCAGACTCTCCATGAGCTTGGATAGCTGGTAGTAGCCCTCATAGGAACCGTGAAGGGTGTGTGCTGTAACGCAGCGTCTGTCGCTGGAAAAATACAGCACTTCCGGCAGAGAGAGGTAGACCACCTGTCCCTTTTTTGGTTTGAAAGGGAACAGATCCTGACTGTCTGCCGATGCTGCCCGAATTTTTTGCAGATAATCCTGCACCGCCTTCCGGTCAAAGGGCTTTGGCAGATAGCCGAACGGGTTCACTGTTTTGCTCATAAAAATCTGCTGCAAATATTCCCTGGGGTGTCCTGTCACATAGATAAACTTCGTTTGTGAATGGGACTGTGCAATTTTTTCCGCGAAATCGATGCCGCTGCTGGTGCTTCCCTGAAAGCAGATGTCCATAAATACAGCGTCAATATGTGCATGCTGCGAAAAATAAAATTGCAGGGCATGCCAGTCCTGAAAAAAATCCACAACCAAATCGTCACCAGATTGCTCTAAGAGTTCTTTTAATTGCAGTCCGATGCGTTCCTCATCATCAAAAATCACAATTCTTAACATTTTCCAATTCCTCATAACTCAAAGTATGTTCACAAGCATTTTATGGGAACACGCTTGTGCATTTCACGTAGTTCTTTGTGGTATAATTTTAGTATAGCATAAATACTACGTTAAAAAAAGCATATCCTACGATGAAATTGTTTTGAAAATGTGTATGCAGGAGATTTTCCACAAGAGGAAGTACAAAATTATGACAAAAACAAGCCCGCTTTTGCCATTTTATATTGTCATGATCTGCGTGACATGGTATAATAAATATTCCGGAAAAATCGATAGAAATTGGAAATGTCAAGCGTATTCGGTGTGATATTGCAGAAAAAAGAGGCCGCAGAAATTTTCTGTGACCTCTTTTGCTTTTATGGCAATACCGCACAAAGATTGTGCGACAGATGCGTCGTCAAATTTTTCGTCAGATGAAACAAAAAGCGGAGTGAATACTTGATGTATTCACGAGCATTTTTGTGAAATATGACGGGAAATTTGCAAGCAGATGGCGTGCAAAGTCGCCAGACGCTCTTTGTGCGGTATTGCCTTATGTGTTTATTTCTTAGGAATGAATTTCTTTGACATAATCTACAAGATTTCCGATGCAAGCTTCAAATTCCACACCATACCACGGTGCTTCTTCGCGGGGAAGTGTCCGCAGATCCGGTAAGGTTGCCTGAATGGTGTCGGCTGTAAAGTTGACCGCAATGGAAAGAGCCTGTTCGATCGATGCCCCGCGAACCAGAGCACCGGAGAGTACGCTGGCAAAAATATCACCGGTGCCATGCATTGGCTCGGGAACATGTTCCCGATAGGCGGCGTAGTAGCTGCCGGTGGTACTGTCGTAGGCAATGGCACCGTGCTGGTCGCCGTTTCGGATACCGGTAATGACGGCGATGGGACAGCCGATCTCTGTCAACTGTTTCAGATATGTTTTCACAGTTTCCAGCGGACACTGTTCCGCATAGGGAATGCCCAGCAGCAGGGAAACTTCTGTCATGTTCGGGGCGATAACATCGGCTTTTCCGCAAAGCTTTCGCATTTCCACTGCAAAATCCGGTGTGAAGCCGGCGTACATGCTGCCGGCATCGCCCATGACAGGATCAACCACAATGACCGTATCTTCGCTGCGAAACGCATCGAAAAAGTCTGCCATGATCTGTACCTGTTCTCTGGACCCCAGATAGCCGGTGTAAATGCCGTCGAAATGCAGCTGTAATGTTTTCCAGTGTGCCGCGATCTGCGGAATGTCCGCCGTCAGATCCCGAAAAGTATATCCGGTGAATCCGCCGGTGTGTGTTGACAGAACGGCGGTAGGGATCACGGCAGTTTCCACGCCCATAGCAGAGATCAAAGGCAGGGCAACGGTGGAAGAACATTTTCCAAAGCAGGAAACGTCCTGAATGGTGACGATTCGTTTCAGCATGGTTTTCGCTCCTTACATTTCAGCTTTTGCGGGAATTTCGTTGTTGTCCTGTACATGCTGCTTGATTGCAGCGAAGCTTTCTGAACTGATGACATGTTCCATGCGGCAGGCATCTTCCGCAGCTGTTTTCGGATCTACCCCGAGAGCCACCAGCCAGTTAGAAAGCAGCGTGTGCCGTTCATAGATCGTTTCGGCAATTTTTCTGCCGGATTCCGTCAGTGTGATCTCGTTGTTTTCATTGACGCAGATGTATCCGTTTTCCCGCAGATTTTTCATGGCAACGCTGACACTGGGCTTGGAAAATGCCAGTTCGTTGGCGATGTCAATGGCATGTACTGTGCCGCGGCGGTTGTATAAGATCAGAATGGTTTCCAGATAATCTTCTGCAGATTTTTGAATTTTCAAGTGATTTCCCTCCGTTGAGCAGATTGTACGAAAGCGTGTTCACATAAAAGCAGGACAGTTTATGTGAGCACGCTATACTATTATATAAGTGGTTCTTTGTTCCATTCGCGTGAGAGATGTGAAAACGTGAAAGAAACGCCTCCGCATCAGAATTTACATTTATTATACCATAATCGATAAAAAAAAGCAAGGGCAACACCAAACAAAACTTGTGCGTAAGATGCATCGTCAGATTTTTCGGCAGATTGCATAAAAATTCCGCAGGCAGACAGTGTGTCTGGCAATGGATTTTGTGGGATATGCCCAAGCGGATCCTCTCCTAACATACAGTATTGCCCTAGGAATGGTGATGCAGATTGGCAGCGTCCCTCACCTGTAAAATCGCATTTTTTTCCAGTCGGGAAACCTGTGCCTGTGAAATGCCGATTTCCTTTGCCACTTCTGTCTGGGTTTTCCCCTGAAAGAAGCGGAGGTATAAAATATTCTGTTCCCGTGTTCCCAGCTGTCGTATGGCATTTCGCAGAGAAAGTTCTCCCAGCCAGTTTTCCATAGTATCCCGTTCGCTGATTTGATCCAGCACATACAACGCATCTCCGGATTCGGAATATACCGGCTCATAAATGGAAACCGGTTCGCTGACACTCTCCAGTGCCACCACCACATCTTCCCGCTTTGCCCCGATCTCCGCCGCGATCTCGCTGACAGTTGGCTCTTTCTGGAGATTGGTCGTCAGCCGTTCCTTTGCCTGCATTGCCTGATAAGCCAGATCACGGAGGGAACGGCTGACCTTGATCTGGTTGAAGTCCCGCAGATACCGCCGCAGTTCGCCGCTGATCATAGGCACACAATAGGTGGAGAAGCGGACTTCTTTGGAAAGATCGAAGTTGTTGATCGCTTTGATCAGCCCAACGACACCGATCTGAAACAGATCGTCAATATCTTCTCCCCGACCGGTGAATCTCTGAATCACGCTCAGCACCAGCCGCAGATTGCCCTGAATCAGCTTGTCCTTGGCTGCCTTGCTGCCGGTATCCCGAATTTCCCGCAGCAGTGCCATTTTTTCTTCTTCTTTCAGTACTGTCAGGTCAGCGGTATTGATACCGGAAATCATCACTTTTTGAAATGCCATAACACGACCTCCTTGCTGTATCCATATCTTTCCCCGATTTCCTGTTGCTTAATCTACAGAATAACTGGAAAAAATAACAAGAAAAAGAAATGATCTCTTGACATTTTTCGGCCTATCATCTATAATAAAGATACCAACAATTGATTACAAACATTTGGAGGATTATCATGGATAGACAAGAACCGCCTAAAACGCCGCAGAACGGGCAGCCGCCTGTACCACCGCCAAAAAAGGACAAGGAATTCAATTTCGGCAAGAACTTGCTGGGAATCCTTGCTTCACTGCTGGTGTTCATTGGCATTTTGCTGACGGCATGGGCATCGGGTTCCCGTTGGATACAGTTGTGCGGCATTCTGGCAGCCGGCTTGTTTCTGATGCTGCTTGGCATGCTGGCTTCCCGCAGGAAGTCGGCATACCGGACGTTTTTTCTGTCCGTTTCCGGCTGCGGTGCGGGAATCCTGTATCTGGGCATCATGTTAGGCTACTGGTATTATGAACTGCTCTCCGTGCTGGGCATGTATGCCCTGTTTTTGCTGTGGGCAGGACTGATGTACCTGCTCTCCCGCGGGAAGCTGCAGGTTTTCCAGAATATTGGTCATATCGGCATGGTGGTAGCAGTGTTTTCCCAGCTGGACAATTACACCAAGTTTCAGCTCGTATCGTTTTCAGATCGTTTTTCGGAACAGGCAAATTTTCAGCTGCTGATAATGACGTGTTACGTCTGCATCAGTGCATTGTTCTATCTGCTGACCAACCGGCAGGAACGACCGGAAAAGCACTTGTTCACGCTATATGCAAACGGGATTTGTGTGGGACTGCTTGGCATTCGCATCTTGATTCAGGCAGATCAATTCTATACGCTTTTTCGGAACGGCGTAATGCATGTACAGACAAAGGCACTTTCCATGGCGGTGTGCAGTCTGCTTCTGGCTGGTTTTCTGCTGTTTCAGTATTTCTGGGATATGCACCGCTGGCTGGAACGCCAAAAAGCTTCTGACTCCGTCTGGAGTTTCCGCTGTATTCCAACGCAGCTGTTGCTGTGGCTGTGCATGCTTGGATTCTGGCAGAGCATGCTGTCGTTTCCAGACTGGCTGGAACAGTCCGCATTGCTGCTTGGTGCAGTGTTCTGCATAGGCTTCTGGTATGCGGCACAGAAAGACCGTGTACATACTGCCGCTTACCGTCTGACATTTGGAATCGCGGCACTGACTGCGGCGGCATGCATTCTGTTCTGCGGCGGTGTGCCGCGAATCGTGGGCTGGTGCCTGTACCTGCTCCTGCTGACTGGATTCGGCAGAAGGGCGAAGTTTCCCTTTGCCATGCAGTTTTCCTATGGGCTGTTTTTGCTGGCTTCATGGATCCCGCTGCTGTCTGTGCTGAATGGCTCGTTTTGGCAGAACTTTGTGATGCTGTATAGCTTTTTCTCTCTTTGCAACTGTGTCACGATAGTACTGTGCCGCCGTTTGGAAAATAGCAGGGCATTGTCTGGCATCACGCAAATTGTCAATCTGCTCGCCATTTTTTCAATATTGTTTATGTTCGTGCCGCTTATATTGGAGAAGCTTTTCCTGCCGTGGAAACTTCTGCTCACATTGGCATTGGTTGTAGTTTTCTCTGTCAACAGCGACCGCTATTTTCGGGAACCCCGCTGGAAATCAAACGGCATGGGCGTACTGTTCTGCGGAAAATATCTGCTTCTGACATGTGTCCTGACGATTCTGTATTCTGCCACGGAGGCGGTCCTTTACGGCTGTATCTGTGCAGTAGCATTGGGCTGTGTCATTTTGGGCAGCCGTTTCGCCAATGTTGGCATACGCTACAGCGGCATCGGACTGCTGTTTTTCGTAACGCTGGCGATTTTTTCTTCCGGGACCATTTGGGAAAAACAAGCCGTACTGCTGCTCACGTGCAGTATGGCATATTATGGCGTACTGTTTTGTCATCACCGATTCCCGTTGAAAACCGGAAGTGTTTTTTCTGGGATTTTCCGATGGCTTCTGCCGATTCCGGCAGTGCTTACATTGTTGCAGGGATTGCGGATATTACAGCAGCAATTTCTGCCAGTCGGGGGAATCGTGCTTGTTTTTCTGACCATTGGGCTGCTTCTCTGTGGGCTTGGCTGGTGGGGCATGCACCGGAAGTACTGCCGCCGATTCTTCACCGTGCTGGGTGTTTCCGGCATGGCAGTTCTTTTGCAGTGGATTCTCCTGTGCAAGCAATTGTTTCCGAAAATCAGTATGCTGACCGTGTGCATTCTGCTTCTGGTCTGGGTCGGTCTGAGCAGTTTGTTTGCCAGACCGCGGCCGGACGTGTTCCAGCCGTTGACCGCGGCAGGGCTGTTCCTTTCGGTTACGCTGGGAACTGCTTTGTCGGAGGCGGACGGCGTTTGCCTGACCGCATATATTCTGCTGGGATTCGCCTTGTTGGCATGGTCGGTGCAAAAAACGCAGATCCGCTATGCGGTGACAGCAATAATTGCTCATATCCTGACGCTGCTGCCGCTGCTTGAAATTTTGGGGCGGTTGACAAAATATCCCGTTGCAGGCAACGGGACAGTTGCTGCTCCGTGGGATTATGTGCGGTGGGGAATGCTGCTTCTGTCAGTTCTGGTGCAGTTCGCATTGCTGTCCCGTCCGTTCCGCCGGAATCAATGTGCATCAGATAAAGTGCAGGCAATTTTGTATTTTTCGACATTTCTGGAATTGATGATCCTGCTGTGCTTTGGCGTGTACCAATTTGGAACACCAACCATTTCGTTTGATATAACTGTTGGGACTGTACTGCTGTCCAGTCTGCCCTATGTGAGCGGAGCTGTATTGCTTATGGGCTTTTGGTTCGCAGTACAGCGGCGGAGAATGCCGACAGTTCTGTATCAGACACAGTTTTATCTCACCGCTGCTGTTTCGGCGTTGCTCTTGCTGGAAATCCCAGCACTTCCGGTATTTGTACGAACCTGCGGTTCCGGAGCCGCAGTGCCGGCTGTCCTATTGCAGCACGTCCTGTGGTTCGCATTTCTGGCAGTGCTGTTCCTGTTTGGGAAAAAGCAGCGTATGCCTTTTTACGGAAATGCTGCCTATGGCTTGTTCCTGCTCTGTACCGGCTGGATTCTCCGGAATCTGCCCTGTTTTGCAGACCTGTCGCCGCAGCGTGCCGCAGGCTGGATTCTTTCTCTGCTCGGCATGGTCAATGGCGTGGTGCTGCTGTACCAATTGTACCGGGAAACGAGAAATGTCCGCTACTGGATTTCCTATGTGGGGAACTGGGCACTTCTGGGAATCGGCAGCTTGCTGATGCTGTTTTGTGAAACACTGCATCTGCCGGAGCGAATCGCACTGGCTCTGACATTGACACTGCTGTATTTTGCCGGCTCCATGGAACTGCTGAAAAAGAACGAAATCCGTTCCGGTATGACGGGCAGGGAAATGCTGTTCTGCGGAAAGCTGACTGCATGGCTGTTGGTATTGTTCTGCGGGTTCTCTTTGCCGAAGGTGCTGCTGAGCGTTGGCTTGCTGGTGCTGGCGGTTCTGCTGATTCTGTTCGGCTTCTGGAAATCCCGCAAACCGGTTCGCATCTATGGCTTGATATTGGTGCTGGTCAGCATCTGTAAGCTGATCCTGCTGGACATTTCCTACGGCAAGCTGGAACTGCGGGCATTCAGTTTCTTGATTTGCGGCGTGATTTGCTTCGCGATCAGCTTCTTGTACAACTGCATGGATAAGAATAATTCGAAATAGTTTGTGCAGTGTTGCCCTTGCACTTTTGTAAAAGATATGCTATACTATAAGAGCCAGTTCAGTATCTCTTACTGAACTGGCTCTAAGGAAACACTGAATAAAGCTTGTGCGTAAGATGCGTAGTCAGATTTTTCGGCAGATTGCACAGAAATTCCGCAGGCAGACTTGGTGTCTGGCAAGGGATTTCTGGGCAATCTGACGGAAAATCTGCAAGCAGATTGCGTGCAAAGCCGTCAGGCGGGCTTTATTCAGTGTTTCCCTAAGAATACAAGCACATTGCCTGCATGACAGTCGTGCAGCAGAATACGAGGAATATTATGGCAAATAAAAAGAAACCGTCCGAAAAGCAGGAATTTCTGGCACAGCAGCGGAGAGAACAACGCCGAAAAACAGCAAAGGAAGAAAAGAAAAAACACCACAAGAGAAAAATTGTTACCACCGTGGTATGCTGTGCGGCAGCTGTCGCCGTAGTTGCCGGCGGAATCACATGGTTTGTGCGGGAAAAACCGCTGACCCAGATGATTCCGGTGGAAAAGACAGAACATTATTCTGTCAATGCGGCAGAAGTATCGTTCTACGCATGGCAGATCTACAACAGCTATATCAACAGCAGCACCGGTTCTGATTCGGCGAACCTGCCGGATACAGAAAAGCCGCTGGCTGACCAGAACTACGATAACGATACCACTTGGGAAGCCTATTTCACCGATGCGGCACAGAAATACGCGGAAAACGTACTGGCGTACTGTGAAGCGGCAGACAAGGAAAATTACGAATTTCCGGAGAATATCTCCGCTATGGTGAAAGCTGCAAAGGAACAGATGGACTTCAGCACACTGCCGAGCAGCGTGACACAGGACAACGTCACCCATGCACTGGAACTGTATTTCAAGGCTCAGAGTTTCAGCACCAGCGTGGAGGAGAACATGTCTTTTACCGATGATGAACTGGAATCCTATTACAAAGAGAACGCCAAGACGATGGACGTTTGCAGTTATATGGAATTCTCTTTTTCCTATGATGATTCCGGCGACAGTACAACGATCAGCCGGAGCGAAGCGGAAGAACTTGCCCGTAGTCTGCGGCGGTGCAATACGAAAGATGAATTCCAGTCATGGGTGTATGACTACTATGCCAAGAATACGTCTTTGACAGAGGAGGACTTGCAGTCCCAATTAAGCACACTCTACAGTCATAACATCTCTTATACAGAGGGTGATGATGTCAGCGAGTGGGCATTTTCCGGCGAAGCAAAGGCAGGGGACTCCAATCTTTTTACAGATACGGATAACAAACGAATCACTGTGTGCCTGCTGTTGGACGAACCGAAGCGGGACGAATCTCACCCTGTCACAATTCGCCAGATCCTGTTCACCACAAACACCTATGAATCCTCTGACGGTGCCCACAGTGCCGCAGAAAAGGCACTGGAGGAATGGAACAGCGGGGAACAGACCGAGTCCGCTTTTGCAGCACTGGCAGACCAGTACACAGAAGATACCACCGTTTCCGGCGGACTGTACCAGAACATCACAGAGGGACAGCTTTCCTCTGCATGGCAGAACTGGTGCTTTGATGCCACACGGAAATCCGGTGATGTGATGATTCTGGACAGCTCTTATGGTTCCTGTCTGGTCTATTATGTAGAAGCCGCAGAACAAGCTGGCTGGGAAATGACTGCCACAAATGCCCTGCAAAATCAACGCTATAATGAGTTACAGGAAACCTATCAGAAAGAAGCAGACCTCAAGTCTTCTGACTGGGGCATGCGTTTTGTCACTGTCAACAATCAAAAGTAAAGGCAACAATCAAAAGTAAAGACAACAGAAAAGCCTGTCCGTGCCATTAGGTGCAGACAGGCTTTTGCTTGTTAGGGCATTAGTTGTTTCTGAAAGATCTGCCCGTTCCACGGCGAAGAAACCGGCTGCTTTGTCACAGGCTCTCGTGTGGCAGTCGCTACCGGCACATTGGTCTGCATGGCACACTGCATCTGAAAATCATGGGTGTACTGTACCACATGTGCCAGATAGACCGCATCGGCGGAATCCACAGTACCGTCAAAATTGGCATCGGCAACCAGCGAATCTGCTATGCGGTTCTGCATCAGCAATTCCACATCAGCACTGGTCAGCTGAAAGTCGCCGTTCAGGTCACCCGCCATTTTCTGTATCTGAAACGGGTGAATTGCTGTGACGAAGTAGCCCTTTTCCAATGTCTTTGCATCACCCAGGTACTCCACATACCACGAGCCGGAGTCCAGCAGATACAGGCGTTTTTGTGTGGTGTCTGCATAATCTGCCAGTACATAGTGGTCGCTGCCGGAGGCGGTCGTCATTTGCAAAATGCAGCACCAACCGGCATTGGAACTATTTTCTGCACAGACTGTGTATGCCTGCTCCATGCGTTCTTCCGTGCTGCCGGACAGCCAGACAGTTTCTTCTCGGGTCAGGTATGCCGAATAGGCATCTGCTACCTGATCCATTTTGGTGCCGCTGCCGGAAAGGATCTGGTTGGTAAAGGCGGTGTAATAGGCATGGGAATCCGAGAGCAGGTTCACGCCGGAAACCGGCAAGTGATAGCGGACGCTCATTTTGGCGAGGGCGTAATTCAGACAGCCGTCTGTATCGATTGCCGGCGTGTGGGTGTCCGGCGAAGCAAACTGCATCCATGATTCATAGGCGGCAATCGCCGGCTGTGCCGCACTGCCGCCGGAAGCAAATTCCTCCGCAGTCGTCGGCGTGGAACAGCCGGGAAAGAGAACCGCTGCGGTCAGGGCAGCGGTGAAAAGGCGATAAAATCGTTGCATAAAGACCTCCTGTTTTTACGTCATGTTTTATACGGCATAGTGCAGTATATGCCGCAATGCATGATTTCAGAACATGTGCAACACCGTATTGCCCTTTGTACAGTGCGATCTATGCTCTATTTCTATCCTACCCAGTTTTCTGGGAATTGTCAATTCAGAAAATCTGGCAGATTTGCAGGAAAATTTTCAGGATACCTTTTCAAACCACAGAAAATATGGTATAATAAAGGCAATACCGCACAAAGATTGTGCGACAGATGCGTCGTCAAATTTTTCGTCAGATGAAACAAAAGGCGGAGTGAATACTTGATGTATTCACGAGCATTTTTGTGAAATATGACGGGAAATTTGCAAGCAGATGGCGTGCAAAGTCGCCAGACGCTCTTTGTGCGGTATTGCCTAAACACATATGCGAATTTGAAATCCCGAAAGTAAGGAGAGAAAGCTATGACAGAAGCAGAGTGCATTGCATTAAAACAGCAGGCATTCCGAAAATATTTTCATTCTCTGAATGAACAACAGCAGCAGGCGGTTTTTTCCGTAAACGGACCGGTTCTGGTGCTCGCCGGTGCCGGCAGCGGCAAGACCACCGCCATTATCAGCCGAATTGTCAACATGATTTATTTCGGTGACGGCTACGCACAGGCAGACGGCTACCTGCCGGAAGAAGATGCCGTCTGGCTGCAAGCCTACATTGACGGAAAAGAACCGGAAGACGTGGAACGCCTGCGGGAGATACTGGCAATTGCTCCGATCCGTCCGTGGAACATTCTGGCGATCACCTTTACCAATAAGGCTGCTGGAGAAATGCGGGCACGTCTGGCAAGCACCCTGGGAGAGGAACTGGCATTTTCCGTGCATGCCTCCACATTCCACTCTGCCTGTGTACAGATCCTGCGGCGAAGCATCGAACGGTTAGGATACGGCAGTGACTTTGCCATTTATGATGCGGACGATTCCCGAAAGCTGATGAAAAGCTGCCTTGCAGACTGCAATGTTTCCGAAAAGCAGTTCCCGCCGCGGGGTATCGTACAGGAGATCAGCAACGCCAAAGATGCGATGATCTCGCCGGAGGAAATGTGGGAAGATGCCGGAGAAGACTACCGCAAGCAGACGGTTGCCAGACTGTATGCGGCGTACCAGCGGCATTTGCGGGAATCCAACGCTCTGGATTTTGACGATATTATTTACCTGACTGTGGAACTGTTCCGGCGGTTTCCGGAGGAACTGGCAAAGTATCAGTACCGTTTTCCCTATGTACTGGTGGACGAGTATCAGGACACGAACCATGCTCAGTATCAGCTGATTTCGCTGCTGACTCATGCCAGCGGAAACCTTTGTGTTGTGGGTGATGATGACCAGAGTATCTACCGGTTCCGCGGAGCGACGATCGAAAATATTCTCGGATTCGAAGAAGAATTTCCGGACTGCACCGTGATTCGTCTGGAACAGAATTATCGTTCCACCCAGAACATTCTGGACGCTGCCAACAGCGTGATTGCCAACAATACCGGCAGAAAGTCCAAGCATCTCTGGACCAATGCCGGAGCGGGGGAGAAGATCACGTGGTACAGAGCAGCAGACGAATTGGACGAGTCTGCCTATGTTTCGGATACTATTCTGAAACAGGTGAAAGCTGGCGAAAAGTACAGCGACCATGCGATTCTGTACCGTATGAACGCCCAGTCCAACATGCTGGAACGGGCACTGGTACATAAGGGAATCCCGTATCGCATTTACGGCGGCACACGATTCTATGACCGCAAGGAAATTAAAGATATTCTCGCCTATATGAGCATCGTGGAAAATCCCAACGACCGTGTGCGGTTTGAACGTATCGTCAACGAGCCTAAGCGGGGCATCGGCAATGCTACCCTTGCCCTGCTGCTGCAAATTTCGCAGGATCTGCACCTTTCTCCGCTGGAGGTCCTGCAGAATGTGGAACAGTATCCGGCACTTTCCAAGAAAAAAACGGCACTGAAAAAGTTTGCAGAACTCTGGGAGGCGTTGATCACCGCAGAACGGGAACAACCGCTGGAACAGTTTCTGGATACGATTCTGGAGAAAACCGGCTACCATGGCATGCTGGAAAGCATGGGTGAGGAGGGCACGTTCCGTCTGGAAAACATCGAGGAATTGAAAACCTCGATCCTGACCTACCAGAACGAAGCTGAAGAAGCTTCTCTCGGCGGATTTCTGGAAGAAATTTCTCTGTACACGGACGTGGACAAATACGAACCGGATCAGGATACGGTGATGCTGATGACAGTGCATTCCGCCAAGGGTCTGGAATTCCGGAATGTTTTTCTGGTGGGTATGGAGCAGGGTGTTTTCCCCGGAAATCGCAGCCTGAGCACACCGCAGGATCTGGAGGAGGAACGCCGTCTGGCTTATGTAGCACTGACCCGTGCCAAGGAGACGCTGACGCTGACTACTGCTGCCAGCCGTATGCTGTTTGGTATGACCATGCGAAATCCACCCTCGCAGTTTCTGGAAGAAATCGACAAGTCACTGCTGGAAGAAAAAACTTCCCGGCGGCAGTCCAAGCGGGGGATTCCGGCAGGCAATGCGGAGTCTGTGCAATCTATTTCTTTGTTGCAGCAGCAAATGGCTGCGTCCAAGAAACGGGTGTATCAGGCACAACCCAAGGAATTTCACGTAGGTGAACGGGTAAGACATGCGGTTTTCGGCGACGGCACCGTGCTTTCAATTACCAAAATGGCAAATGATGCAATGCTGGAAGTCGGATTCGATCAGGTCGGCACCAAACGGTTAATGGCAAGCCACCCAAAAATCAAAAAGCTGGAGGAATGATTCTTGAAAAACGGTTATCGTATCACAGATGCTCATGCCCATGTGTTTCCGGACAAGATCGCGGAAAAGGCAACAGAGGGGATTTCTCATTTTTATGATCTGCCGATGCAGTACCATGGCAGAGTGGCGGAAATGTTAGAGAATGGCACGGCTGCTGGTATCGATCATTTTCTGGTCTGCTCTCCGGCAACTACCGTGACACAGGTGCACTCGATCAACAGCTTTCTGGCATCTTGTGCGGCGGCATACCCCATGTGCACCGCTTTCGGAACGCTGCACCCTTATGCGGAAAACGTGGAGGCAGATTTTCAGCAGCTGCGATCCCTACAGCTTCGCGGTGTCAAGTTGCATCCGGATTTCCAGAATTTTCCCATTGATGATCCGCGGGCATATCCCATGTACGAGATGATCCAGAGTTCCGGTTTGCCGATCCTGATGCATATGGGTGATGCCAAGTCCGACTTTTCCCACCCGTACCGTCTGGCAATGATTTTGCGGCAGTTCCCGAAATTGCGGATCATTGCAGCACATTTCGGCGGCTGGGGGCAGTGGAAAGAGGCAAACGCCATTTTGCAGCCGGATGAACGGCTGCGGTTCGATACCAGCAGCAGCCTGCCGTTTTTGCCGCCGGAGGAGATTCGAAAGCTACTGTCCCACTTCGGGGCAGAGAACTGCTTCTTCGGGGTAGACTACCCCATGTGGGATTATAGAAAGGAACTGGAACGCTTTTTTGCATTGGAACTTTCGGATTCGGAAAATCGTGCAATTCTTTCCGAAAATCTTGAGGCATTTTTGGACGAATCCTACAGCTGATTTGATAATCAAAGAAATTTCAGAGAATGCTTATCTCAGAAAAGAAAAAAGTAGAATACTTTTCGTAAAATTAACTTTTCATTTTCTGTGTTTTGTGGTATACTAATAAAAGATAAGCATATGAAAGAATCTATACAACCAAAAGGATGCGTGAATTACTTATGAGAAAGACAAAGATTGTTTGTACGATCGGACCGGCGACCGATGACGATTCCGTTATGCGGCAAGTTATGCTTTCGGGCATGAACGTCGCTCGTTTTAACTTTTCCCACGGCGACCACGCCACACACGAAAAACGGTTTGAGCAGATCTCCCGCCTGCGGGAAGAACTGGGTCTGCCTATTGCCACACTGATGGACACCAGAGGACCGGAGATTCGGCTGGGCAAATTTGTAGATGATAAGCCAGTCACCATTGAAACCGGCGACACCTACACACTGACTACTGATGATGTTCTCTGTGATGATAAGGTAGGCAGCATTTCTTTCAAGAACCTGCCCCGTGATGTCAAGCCGGGCGTGCACATTCTGGTGAATGACGGCGTAATTGAAATGGTTGTGGAAAAGGTGACCGTCACTACAATTGTCTGCCATGTCATTCACGGCGGTGTTCTTTCGAACAATAAGGGAATCAACGTGCCGGGGGTACAGCTGTCTATGCCATACCTCAGTGAAAGCGATAAAAACGACTTGGAATTCGCAGCGAAAATGGGATTTGACTTTATCGCTGCCAGCTTCGTGCGGACTTCTGCGGATATTGACTATCTGCGGAAGTATACCCAGAGTCTGGGCTGGTTCGATGTCCGCATCATTGCCAAAATCGAAAATGTGGAAGGCGTTCGGAATATCGACGAGATTCTGGAAGCTTCTGACGGCATCATGGTTGCCCGCGGCGATCTGGGCGTAGAAATCCCCTTTGAGCAGATTCCGTCTGTCCAGAAGCAGCTGATTCGCAAGGGCTATCAGGCGGGCAAGCAGGTCATCACTGCAACCCAGATGCTGGAATCTATGATTACCAATCCGCGTCCGACACGTGCCGAGATCACAGACGTTGCCAACGCGATCTATGACGGTACCAGTGCGATCATGCTTTCCGGCGAAACCGCTGCCGGTGCCTTTCCGGTAGAGGTTGTCCGCACCATGGATCTGATTGCACGTACCACCGAAGATGACATCGACTATAAGGGCATGCATTCTGCAAGCCGTACCAAAAAGAACGCGGACATTGCCAATGCGATTGCCCACGCGACAGTTACCACAGCACACGATCTGGACGCAGCTGCCATTCTGACAGTAACCATGTCCGGTGTCACTGCCAGAGAAATTTCCAAGTATCGTCCGTGCTGCCCGATCATCAGCTGTACGGTAAGCGAACGGGTACGCCGGCAGATGAATTTGAGCTGGGGCGTTTATCCGATGCTGGTCGATGAAGTTTCCAATACCGACTCGCTGTTTGATGCATCGATTCACGCTGCCCTCCGTTCCGATTTGGTCAACAAGGGGGATATTGTAGTAATCACTGCCGGTGCACCGGTAGGCGTTTCCAATACCACCAATATGATGAAGGTAGAACGTATCTGATTTCAAAAATCATAAAATGATACAAAAAACCGGCACAAGATGCTTTCACACCATCTTGTGCCGGTTTTGCTTGTTATGGCAATTATCACCGGATATAAAGGCAACATGCAGTTTTACATGCTGTCACCTCAGTTTATCAGTCAGTTTCCTTGTCGTCTGTTGCCGGAAGCACTTCCAGCACGATACAGGTAATATTATCCACGCCACCGTTCTGTAGTGCAGCCTGCACCAGCACTGCGGCTTCATTGAAATAATTTTCGGAGAGAAGCTCTGCAATTTCTTCGTCCGAACACATATTGGTCAGTCCATCGGTGCACAGCACAAACTTTGTGCCGACTTCCAACGGCAAGGGGGGTCTGCTGTCCGCATTTAACCCTGTCTTTTTGCGGTCGGAGCCGATGAACAATGTCAGCCGATGCTGATCGGGACTGTGCTTGGCTTCTTCTTCTGTATAGATCGCAGCTTCTACTTTTTGGTTGGCAACGGTATGGTCGCGGGTGAGCAGCGTCAGCTGATCCGTCTGATAGCGATAGATCCGGCTGTCCCCCAGATAATATAACTTCACCGCGTCTCCCAGAAAATAAAGCATGGAAAAAGTAGTTCCGCCGGTTTGGCAGTGCTTTTCTGTGAGCATGTCGCAAATGGCGTTGTTTGCCTCCGTGGTATAAGAAGAAACCAGCTGATCCAGCATACGTGTCCCGTCTGCGTGTTTCAGCTTTTTCTCGTATTTTCGGAGTGTCTGCACCGCAATTTCCGATGCCACTTCGCCATACGCTGCTCCGCCCATACCATCGAACACCGCAAAACTCATGCCGTCTGCGTAATGAATGGTATAGGAAGCAGAAAAATCGTTCCGGAATATGTCGTTCATATACAACCCTTCCAGATAGAAGTTGTCCTCATGATTGCCCCGCACTTTTCCGATGTGTGTTGCAACAGAAACACGCAGGTTGTAGTTCTTGATTCCGGAATGATAAAAGGGTTCTGATGTTTCTCCGGGATAATTTCCGCCATAGTAAAAAAATGGATTAGAACTTCGCGATTGCTCCGGCTCTGTATTTTTATGATTGAAAAACATCATAGAATCTCCTCATTCTTCAAAGCGGCTGTGGGGGAGCCGCTTCTGAAATTGGTATGACCTCAATTGTCATCATACCATATTCCGCGGGAAAAGTAAACACTTTTCCGTGAAAATTCCGAGAGAAGCCATGATTTTTCTCACATGGTACAGTTTTTTGAAAAAATATTGTGCAATACTTCCAAAATATAAGACCATTTTCTTTGTGTCAGGTACAATTGCAGCAGCAATCCAGAATCAGGTTCAGCAAAATATTTGCCGCACAGCAGCGAACACAGCCGCTGTCATCGAAGCCGCCGCCCATATAAGGCTGCTGCATTTGCTGGTAGGAGAAACCAGGGGATTCCAGCTGCTGTACCAGTTTCTGATATTCATAATTGTTGGGTTCCATTTGTGCAGCGGTTCTGGCATACTGGAGAGCCATAGCGTTGTTGCCGGCACCAGAATGTGCTACAGCAGAAACATAGTACCACTGGGCATTTCGGTTGCTGATGCCTTCCAGTACGCGGACAGCTTCGGTAAATCTGCCGTTGCGAATGAAGTTTACGGCAGCCTGCAAGTGAACGCTGTTCTCGTCGCCAGCTCCCGCAGAGGTGTTCCGGTTGTAGAAGTCGCCATATCCGCCGGAGTTCTTGTGCTGGCGTTCGTCCATGATCGTCTGGTATGCCTGCTGGATCTGCTTGAACTTTTCTTCATACATTTTTGCATTGGGTTTGTCCACGTTGGCATCGGGGTGATATTTCCGGCTAAGGGCACGATAAGCCTTTTTCACTTCCTGATCGGTTGCGGTGCGGGGAATCCCCAGTACTTCATATGGATCCATGTTTTATTTCTCCTGTTCTTTCTTTTTCTGATAAAACTTTGTCCAGACACCGGCATATAAAATATTCCGCAGGATCTCTTCGTAGTGCAGAATGGGCAGCCGTTCAAATGCCGCCGCACAGGAAGACATCATCATTTGCAGCAGAGCCTCGCAGTTCTGCGAAAACTGCGGCTCGGTGGTGTCTGTCTGGTGAAAAGGGTTGTAGCACTGTTTTTTTCGGTCGTGTTCAAGATCGTCATAAGCGTCCAGCAGATAGATGAACTTTCCCAGATAAAATCCCACCTGCCGGAGCGTGTCTGCCCAGATGTCATCTTTCCAGACAAATAATTCGCCCAGCATGGTGCCAAAGCAGCCTGCCGGAATTTCCGGATTGGATTCGTGATTCTGCTCCATTTCGTGCAGCTTTTCCAGTTGTGTACGGACAACGCTGCACTTTTCCGGATACTGCTGTTGGATTTTCCGGTAGCTTCTGGAGAACATGCCGGCGGCGGCACGACGGGAGATCTTTCGCTCGTCGTTCCAGTCGTCCATGCACTTGTCACGAAACAGCAGAATGCTCATATCTGCGGCATAGTCTGTCACGGCACTTTGTATGTGCAGATTCTTGTGAAACGGGTGTGCAATACAGCGTTGTTCCGCCTTGGTTTCTTCCGGTTCATACAGACCGGTCAGCAGCAGGATCAGAAAAGTCATGTCATAGCTTAGCGTCCAGCGTGCCGCTGTACCGTGCCGCCGATGCAGTGCCTCACAAAGTCCGCAGTAACAGCCATGGTAAATGTCATATTCCCGAAACCGCAGTTCCGGCTTGTATGCCCGAATGTATCCGTACATCGCTTAACTCCGTTTGATAAAGTGATTGCGGCAGTTCGGACAGGTGATCTCGATCTTTCCCTTGCCCTTGGGAACACGGACTTTCTGTCCGCACTGGGGGCACTGGAAGATCCGGTGTGTTTTGTCGCCGCTTTTCTTGCCGAAGAAGCCGCGGATCGGGGCAGTCAGTTCCAGAAACTTTGCGTTTTCTGCCTGCCGGCGTGCAATATTCTTGGAAAAGATGCGGAAATAGGAATACACCAGCACTGCAATGGCAAGCAGATTAAAGATGCTGTTTGCCGCACTGCTTTTGCTGGAAAAAATGGCGACCAGCAGGAAAAACAGAAATACCCCGAAAAGGAATTTGTTCAGGGTATCGTTCCCGCCGTATCTGCCACGCATGAATTGCATCAGCCGTTCTCTGAAATTGGACATAGGGAAAACCTCCTTTTGTAAGGAAACAGGGTTGCCAAAAGTGTATTTCATATTATTATACCACACTCTTGCAGGAATGAAAAGCGGATTTTCCAAATTTTCATGCAATTTTCAGAAAAGGCAGTGCAATGCTTGTACGGAAGCTGATGTAAAAAATGCAGATGAAGCGTTTTATCGCAGTAAAGCGACTTTTTTCAAAGAATATTCAGAAATGCTTCTTGAAGCCGGAAAAGATTTCATGTTACAATAGAATTGCAATCAAATGTAAAGCAGCATGATGAAAGGAATGTGGTAAAGCATGGAATGGCTGGATATTTATGATGAGCACGGCAACCGAACCGGAAAAACAGCAGAACGCGGCACCTTTTTGTCTAAAGGGGAATATTTCCTGTGTGCCCATGTGATTCTGGAAAACACGGACGGTCTGTTCCTGATTCAGCAGCGTTCAGACACAAAGGCAACACGCCCCGGACAGTGGGACATTACTGCCGGTGCAGTGGACTGCGGTGAAGTCAGTCTGGACGGTGCTTTGCGGGAGGCGAAAGAGGAGGTCGGACTGACGCTTCCCAGAGAGAAGATGCAGTTCCTGTTTCGGGACAAACGCCGCAGCTGTTACCATGATGTGTACTATATACAGATTCCTTTTTCCCTGCAAGACTGCACCATGCAGGAATCAGAAGTACAGGACCTGCGGCTGGTGACACAGGAGGAACTGCTGGACTTGCTGGAACAAATGTCCCACCGTTCCCCGAATTATAAGCGGCGGCTGACAGAATTCCTGTCCCACCGGAGCTGAAATTGATCTTCTGAAACACCGTGAAAATGGAAAATCCTGATTTGTTCTCATATTTTTTTGAAAATCGAAAAAAATATCCGGATTAGGGTATTGTAAAATGTCAGAAAAGGTGGTATAATAAATAAAGGCGTGCCAAAGGAGAAAAGATTTTAGGAAAATACTGCCATAGTCTGTGCGGTGTTGTCCTGGGGGAACGCCGAATATAACAGCCGATATTTATATGGACGGCTGTGGAACGGAAAGGATCGCTATGAAAAAAATTTCAATTGTGGTACCGTGTTATAATGAACAGGAAGTATTGCCACTTTTTTACATAGAAATTCAGAAAGTGATGCAGCAGATTCAGGAAGAACATGCAGATACCGAATTTGAACTGTTGTTTATCAATGACGGCTCCCGTGACGGAACACTGGCAAAGCTGCGGGAACTGGCGAAGCAGGACGAACGCGTTCGCTACATTTCGTTTTCCCGTAATTTCGGAAAAGAATCTGGTATGTACGCTGGCTTGGAAAATGCCACCGGAGATTATGTGGTCATCATGGACGCGGACTTGCAGCACCCGCCGGCATTCCTGCCGAAAATGTATAACATTGTTTTAAGTGGCGAATATGACTGTGCCACGACCCGCCGCGTCAGCCGAAAAGGGGAGCCGAAATTGCTTTCGTGGTTCTCCCGCAAGTTCTACAAGATCATGAAGCGGATTTCGCAGACGGAAATTGTGGACGGTGCACAGGATTTTCGCTTTATGACACGGCAGATGGTAGACTCCATTCTGGCTATGAAAGAGTATAACCGGTTTTCCAAAGGCATTTTCAGCTGGGTGGGATTCCGCACCAAATATATTGAATACGAGAATGTGGAACGTGCTGCAGGTACCAGCACGTGGTCTTTCTGGAAACTGTTCCGCTATGCACTGGACGGCTTCTTTGCGTTTTCCACGGCACCGCTGACAATTTCTTCGATCCTCGGCGTGGCAAGCTGCCTGATTGCATTTATCATGATTATTGTCATCATCATCAAAAAGCTGGCATTCGGTGATCCGGTACAGGGCTTTGCCACTTTGATCTGTGCAATTTTCTTCATGGGCGGCTTGCAGCTGTTCTGTGTGGGCATTGCTGGTCAGTATCTGGCAAAAACCTATCTGGAAACCAAAAAACGCCCGATCTATCTGGTACAGGAAACTGAAAAAGATGCCCGCAAGGATATGGATACCGCGGCAGGAGAACAGTAAATGAACAAACATACCCGTCTGGCGGTAGGCATTCTCGTATTGGTTCTGGTGCTTCTGATCGTGGCAACTGTCAGCTTTTCGATAAACATCTCCAAAAAGTCTGCCGGCTCTCAGAACAGTACTTTTGACACGGGAACGAATTCCAACGGCAATGTCATTGTAGAGGGGAACGATCATCTCTACGGCGTGTCCGATGCGGCAGGCAACCTGATTCTGGAACCGGAATGGAAAGAACTGCATTTTATCGGTTCGGATTACCTTTCTGCCGTACAGGAAAATGCTGACAGCAATTGTGTTGGCGTGCTGGATCTGGACGGCAACGTGGTCGCTCCTTTCGTCTATGACCATGTGGAGGCGTTGACAGATTCCTATTATCTGGCGGTGCTGGCGGAAAACCAGCAGGTGGTGTTGTATGACCACGATTTCCGTGCAGCAGATGCTATGGTCTGGGACAGCAGCACATGGGAAAAACCATTGCTGACAGTCACCAGTGGGGAAGATTTGTTTCAGTTCTCTCTGGAAAAAGAGATCCTCCAGCTGGTACAGTGTGACCTTGCACGGAAAACGGAAAAGATTTCGTTTTCTGTCCATGCTGAAAAAGTACATGCCGGGCTGCTGCTGCCGGAAGAATGGAGCAGCAGTGCCGATCAGACAGCGGCGTTTCTGGATATGGTGAAAATGCAGGATTTTTCCAAACTGCAGGACCTTACCGGACAGGATCATGAGAATGCTGTTCTGGGCAATATCGCTCCGGCGGATACTAAGGTGACCCGTATGGATTCTGACGTGTATTTGCAGGCAGAACAAAACGAGGCGGGAAAACTGATTCTGACATGGCAGATCGGGCTGACGCTCCGCAATGCGGAAAATACGTCGGAAAATAAGACACTGACGTTCAAGATGGAAAAGAACGGAAAAGAAACATGGGTGATAACAGAGGCGAAGCTTTCTTGATTCGCATTCTGCTTTCATAAACCGGCGGGGCATACTGCCTTGCCGCAACAGCACACCGGCTTGCAACAAGCGGTGTGTAACTCTGATTCAGGAGGAATACATATGTCAAAAAAAGTAGCAGTGATCATGGGCAGTGACAGCGATCTGCCGGTAGTAAAGGGTGCACTGGACGAACTGGACAAGTTCGGGATCCCGTATGAAGTGCATGTCATGTCCGCACACCGGACACCGGCACTGGCTGCGGAATTTGCCGGAAACGCGAAGAAAAACGGCTTCGGCGTGATTTTGTCCGCCGCAGGAAAGGCTGCACATCTGGGCGGCGTTCTGGCAGCACATACCACGCTGCCGGTGATCGGCATTCCGGTCAAGTCTTCTACACTGGACGGGCTGGACGCATTGCTGGCAACCGTACAGATGCCGAAGGGCATTCCGGTGGCAACTGTCGCAATCGACGGGGCAGCCAATGCCGCAATTCTGGCAGCACAGATGCTGGCACTGTCTGATCCAGAAATCGACGCAAAGCTGGAACAGATGAAAGCAGACATGGAACAGGGCGTAAAGGCAAAAGACGCAAAAATTTCAGCAGAATACAGCAATTGCTGATTTCATAATGATATAAATTTAATTTTTTTGGAGGAACAGAAAATGGCTGATTGGAAAAAAACAGAACAGCTCTATGAGGGCAAGGCAAAGAAAGTATTCGCAACCGAGAATCCGGAAGTTGTGATCGTAGACTATAAGGACGATGCAACTGCATTCAACGGCGAGAAGAAGGGCACAATCGTTGGCAAGGGTGTTATCAACAACCGTATGTCCAACTACATCATGAAGCAGCTGGAAAAGGAAGGCGTTCCGACTCATCTGGTAGAGGAACTGAGCGACCGCGAAACTGCTGTAAAGAAAGTTTCTATCGTACCGCTGGAAGTTATTGTCCGCAACGTTGCAGCCGGCAGCTTCTCCAAGCGTATGGGCGTAGAAGAAGGCAAAGATCTGCTGTGCCCGATTCTGGAATTCAGCTACAAGTGCGACGAACTGAACGACCCGTTTATCAATGATGACTATGCACTGGCATTGGGTCTGGCAACACAGGAAGAAATCGACACGATCAAGAATTACACCCGCAAGGTCAACGAAGTTCTGAAGAAGTTCTTCCTGTCTATCGGCATTCGCCTGATCGACTTCAAGATCGAATTCGGTCGTCTGTCTGACGGTACAATCATTCTGGCAGATGAGATCTCTCCGGATACCTGCCGTCTGTGGGACGTAAAGACCAACGAGAAGCTGGATAAGGACCGTTTCCGCAGAGATATGGGCGGTACAGAAGAAGCTTATCAGGAAGTTATGAAGCGGATCTTTGGAGAATAATTCATGGGTGGCTTTTTTGGTGCAGTTTCAGCAAACGACTGCGTTCTCGACGTATTTTATGGGACGGACTATCACTCACATCTGGGGACACGACGCGGTGGTATGACATCCTATTCTGCGGAACTGGGATTCCAGCGGAATATTCACAGCATTGAAAACTCGCCTTTCCGGACAAAGTTCGAAAAGGACGTGGAGAAAATGCGGGGCAATATCTGCATCGGCTGTATCAGTGATACAGATCCCCAGCCGATCATGGTGCGTTCCAAACTGGGGCTTTATGCAGTTTGCTCGATCGGCATTATTCAGAATGCAAAGGCACTTTCCGAAGAACTTCTGGAAAGCGGCTGTGCAAACTTTGAAACCATGAGCAGCGGTAACATCAACTCCGGCGGTCTGATCGGTGCGTTGATCGCACAGAAGCCGACCTTCGTGGAGGGGATCCGCTATGCTCAAAGTAAAATTGAAGGTACCATGTCTTTGGTCATCATGACAGAGGATTCCATTATCTGTGCAAGAGATCGGGCAGGAAAGCTGCCGATCCTGATCGGAAAGCGTTCAGACGGCTACTGCTTCTCGTTCGAATCCTTTGCATACCAGAAACTGGGGTATGAAACCTGCCACGAACTGAAGGCAGGGGAGATCACCTGTCTGACCAAGGACGGCTACGAAGTTCTCTATGAGGGAACGGAGAAGATGAAGATCTGTACCTTCCTCTGGACGTATTACGGGTATCCCACCGCCTGCTACGAGGGCGTGAATGTAGAAGTGATGCGTACCAAAAACGGTGAGATCATGGCGGAGAACGATATGAAAAACGGAAAGCTTCCGGACGTGGATTACGTCTGCGGCATTCCGGATTCCGGTGTTCCTCACGCCATTGGTTACGCCAACCGAAGCGGCATTCCATTTGCAAGACCGTTTATCAAGTATACACCCACATGGCCGAGAAGCTTCATGCCAGCCAATCAGTCCATGCGGAATCGGGTTGCAAAAATGAAGCTGATTCCTGTTCCGGAACTCATTCGGGGCAAGAAACTTCTTTTCGTAGATGACAGCATTGTTAGGGGCACACAGATGCGGGAAACGGTTGAGTTTCTCTATGAAAACGGTGCGAAGGAAGTCCACATGCGGTCTGCCTGTCCGCCGATTATGTACGGCTGTAAATATCTGAACTTCTCCAGAAGCACTTCGGAGATGGAACTGATCGCACGCCAGATCATTGATGAAAATGAGGGCGTTGCCGGTTTGCAGCATATTGACGAGTACAGCAACTCTAACACAGAGCGTGGAAAGCTGCTTCGGGACGAAATCTGTCGGCGTCTGCAACTGACGTCATTGGAATTTCAATCGCTGGAAGGCACGATTCGTGCCGTAGGAAAACCCGACTGTCAGCTCTGTTCGTATTGCTGGAACGGAAGGGAATGATTGTATTGAAGACAGGACTGCATGAGGAATGCGGTGTGTTTGGTGTCTATTCACCGCACACCACAGACGTTGCGGCGATGACATATGTTGCACTGTATGCACTTCAGCACAGAGGGCAGGAAAGCTGCGGGATCGTAGTAAATGATCGTGGCGTTTTCTCGCATCATAAGGATCTGGGATTGGTGCCGGAGGTATTTAACCGCAGTCAGATCGAAAAACTCGGACAAGGGAACATTTCGATCGGACATGTGCGGTATTCCACAACCGGAAAGCCGAGCCGTTCCAATGCACAGCCCATTGTGGTCCGCCATGTAAAAGGTCCCATGTCGATTGCCCATAACGGTAATCTGGTCAATGCACATGAGCTGCGGAGAAAGTATGAACTGCGTGGTGCGATTTTTCACACCACCAACGATACTGAAGTGATCTCCTATGCGGTGACGGAACAAAGACTGGAGCGTTCTTCTATTGAAGAAGCTGTGGAATACGCCATGTATGACCTGAAAGGTGCTTATTCCCTGGTCGTTATGTCCCCGCAGAAGTTGATCGCTGCCAGAGATCCCAACGGCTTCCGTCCTCTCTGTATGGGACTGCGGAAAGACGGCAGTATCGTATTTGCTTCGGAAACCTGTGCACTGGACAGCGTAGAGGCTGAGTTCGAACGGGAACTGGATCCCGGCGAAATTGTTATTGCAGACAGCGACGGCGTTCGTTCTGTCCGGACACACTGCGGACAGAAGCCCTCTTTGTGCGTGTTTGAGTATGTGTACTTTGCTCGTCCGGATTCTGTCATCAATGGCTGTACCGTACACGATGCCCGTATTCGTGCCGGAAAGCTGCTCTGGAAAGAGCATCCGGTAGAAGCGGATGTAGTTATCGGTGTACCGGACAGCGGACTGGATGCCGCACTGGGACTGTCACAGGCTTCTGGAATCCCATATGAAGTCGGCTTTATCAAGAACCGCTATGTCGGCAGAACCTTTATCCAGCCCAATCAGAAGATGCGGACGGATTCCGTGCGGATCAAGCTGAATGTGGTAAAAAGCGTTGTGGCAGGCAAGCGTGTCATTCTGGTAGATGACAGTATTGTCCGCGGCACGACCTGCCAGCGGATCGTCAGTCTGCTGCGGGAAGCTGGTGCAACAGAAGTGCATATGCGGATTTCCTGTCCGCCGTTTACAAATCCGTGCCATTTCGGCGTGGACATTGACAGTAAGGAAAACCTGATCGCATGCCAGATGACCATTCCGGAGATCTGTGAACATATCGGAGCAGATACACTGGGGTATCTGAGCATAGAAGGTGTGCAGTCGCTGGCAACGCCGGACATGACACCGCAGACAGGTTTTTGTACAGCATGTTTCACCGGCAATTATCCTATCGAAGTGCCGAAGGAAATGCCGAAAGATAAATTTGAAAAGAAGATAGGCGAATGATCGGGAAATTGCGAAAGGCGGTTTCCTGCGGCGGTTCCGTATCGGATTCGCCCGACAAACTTTGGAGGTAACACATAAATGGAAAGCTATTCGGAAAGCTATAAAAAGGCAGGCGTAGACGTCACTGCCGGTTACAAGGCAGTGGAGTTGATGAAGTCCCATATTGCCAGAACCATGACAGCAAATGTGCTGACAGACATTGGCGGCTTCGGCGGTCTGTATGCACTGGATGTGGCAGGAATGCAGCAGCCGGTACTGGTTTCCGGTACAGACGGCGTAGGAACAAAGCTGAAAATCGCCTTTCTCATGGATAAGCATACTACCATTGGTATCGACTGTGTGGCAATGTGCGTCAATGATATTATCTGCTGCGGTGCAAAGCCCCAGTTTTTCCTGGACTATATTGCACTGGGCAAGAACGTTCCGGAAAAGGTCGCATCGATCGTTTCCGGTGTGGCAGAGGGCTGCGTACAGTCCGGCTGTGCACTGGTCGGCGGCGAAACTGCCGAGATGCCGGGCTTCTATCCGGAAGATGAATACGATGTTGCCGGTTTTGCCGTTGGTGTCGTAGATAAGAGCAAGATCCTGAACATGGACAGCCAGAAGGAAGGCGATGTGCTGATCGCAATGCAGTCCAGCGGCGTACATTCCAACGGATTCTCTCTGATCCGGAACGTATTCACAGTCAACGAACAGAATCTGGCTCGTCACTTCTCTGATCTGGGCACCACACTGGGCGACTGCCTGCTGACACCGACCAAGATCTATGTCAACGCGATTCAGCAGTTGCTGGCAGAGGTACAGCCGAAGTCTATCGCTCACATCACCGGCGGCGGTTTCTATGAGAACATTCCGCGGGCACTGAAGAAGGGGCTGTCTGCAAAGATCGACCGCAGCGACGTGCAGGTTCTGCCGATCTTTGACCTGATCGCAAAGACTGGTAAGATTCCGGAACACGACATGTTCAACACCTTTAATATGGGTGTCGGCATGATGGTATGCGTGGCTCAGGAAGATGCAGATAAGGCGATCCGCATTCTGAATGCAGCAGGGGAACATGCCTATGTGCTGGGCGAACTGGTTGCATCTGATGAGGGCGTGATCCTCAAGTAATAGAAAGAGGCAGAGCAAAATGAAAAATATTGTTGTGCTGGTTTCCGGCGGCGGAACGAATTTGCAGGCATTGATCGATGCACAGAAAAACGGGAAGATTCCGAACGGAAAAATCACCTGTGTGATTTCCTCCAATCCGGACGCATACGCACTGACCAGAGCCAAAGAAAACGGCATTGGCACCCGCGTTATCGTCCCGAAAGAATTTGCATCTCGTGAAATGTACAGCAAGGCACTGCTGGAAGCACTGTTTCAGGAATATGCCGATCTGATCGTACTGGCAGGCTTCATGACCATTCTGGATCAGTCGATCATTCGGGCATATCATAATCAGATCATCAACGTGCACCCGTCTTTGATCCCATCCTTTTGCGGAGAGGGATTCTACGGACTGCGTGTACACGAGGCAGCTTTGGCACGGGGCGTAAAGTTTACCGGTGCGACGGTGCACTTCGTCAACGAAGTCGCCGATGACGGGCCGATCATTTTACAGCAGCCCGTTGCCGTATTTCCGGACGACACACCGGAAGTGCTGCAAAAGCGTGTCATGGAACAAGCAGAGTGGCAGATTCTGCCGCAGGCAGTGAACCTGTTCTGCAACGGACAGTTAGAAGTTCGAGAGAAAACCGTATTCATTAAGCAGTAAAGGCAATATCAGTAGGAGGAAATTATGAAGATTGCATCATTGCAGCAGAAATTGCAGCAGAATTCTTATCCGGGTCGCGGCATTGTGCTGGGACGTTCGGAGGACGGAGCGTATGCGGTTTCTGCATACTTTATCATGGGAAGAAGTGAAAACAGTCGGAACCGCGTTTTCGTAGAAGACGGTGCAGGTATCCGCACACAGGCATTTGACCCGTCGAAAATGGTAGACCCGAGCCTGATCATCTACGCACCGGTTCGCGTTCTGGGAGATTATACCATTGTGACCAATGGCGACCAGACAGACACTGTGTATGATTTGATGCAGGCTGGGAAAACTTTTGAGGAATCCCTGCGGACCCGTGAGTTCGAACCGGACGCACCGAACTATACTCCGCGTATCTCCGGACTGATCGACCAGAGCAATAATGGCTTTTCCTATGCACTGTCTATTCTGAAGAGTGCAGACGGCGATCCTTCCTCCTGCCAGAGATATACATTCTCCTATTCTAATCCCATTGCCGGCGTTGGACATTTCATTCACACCTATGAGGGTGATGGAAATCCGCTGCCGAGCTTTTCCGGCGAACCGCAGAAAATTGCGGTTTCCGGTGACATCGATGCGTTCACAGAAATGCTGTGGAACAGCCTGAATGCGGAGAACAAGGTTTCTCTGTTCGTTCGGTACATCGACCTCAAGACCAAGAAAACTGAAACCAGAATCGTAAACAAGAATCAGTAAGGAGGCACTTTCATGGCTAGTGAAATGCAATTAAAATACGGCTGTAATCCGAATCAAAAGCCGTCCCGCATCTATATGGAGGACGGCAGCGATCTGCCGATCACTGTACTGAACGGCAAGCCGGGCTATATCAATCTGCTGGACGCTTTCAATGGCTGGCAGCTGGTATCGGAACTGAAAGAAGCAACCGGCATGTGTGCGGCAACTTCTTTCAAGCACGTTTCTCCGGCAGGTGCCGCAGTTGGTGCACCGCTGTCTGATACCCTGAAGAAGATCTATTTCGTAGATGATCTGGGTGAACTCTCTCCGCTGGCGTGTGCTTATGCCCGTGCCCGCGGTGCAGACCGTATGTCTTCTTACGGTGACTTTATCGCTCTGTCTGACGTTTGCGACGTGCCCACTGCAAAGATGATCCAGCGGGAAGTTTCCGACGGTATCATTGCACCGGGCTATGAGCCGGAGGCACTGGAAATCCTCAAGTCCAAGCGGAAGGGTACCTATAATATCATTCAGATCGATCCGGCATACCGTCCGGCAGAACTGGAACGGAAGCAGGTATTTGGCGTTACCTTTGAACAGGGACATAACTTCCTGAAGATCGACAAGGAAATGCTGTCCAATGTTGTTACCGACAACAAGGAAATTCCGGAAAAATATCAGAGAGATCTGCTGATTTCCCTGATTACGCTGAAGTATACCCAGTCTAACTCTGTATGCTATGTCAAGGACGGTCAGGCAATCGGTATCGGTGCCGGACAGCAGTCCCGTATCCACTGCACACGTCTTGCCGGCAATAAGGCAGACATCTGGTGGCTGCGTCAGCATCCCAAGGTTATGGGCTTGCAGTTCGTAGACGGTATCCGCCGTCCGGATCGTGACAATGCAATTGACGTGTACATTTCTGATGAATATATGGACGTGCTGGCAGAAGGTGCATGGCAGAATACATTCAAGGTAAAGCCGGAAGTGTTCACCAAGGAAGAACAGCAGGCATGGCTGGCACAGAACACAGAGGTTTGCCTCGGTTCTGACGCATTCTTCCCCTTCGGCGACAACATCGAACGTGCTCACAAGAGCGGCGTGCAGTATATCGCAGAGCCGGGCGGTTCGATTCGTGATGACCATGTTATTGCAACATGCAATAAGTACAATATGGCACTGGCGTTCACAGGCATTCGTCTGTTCCATCACTGATCGCAGGAGGAAGACAGCATGAAGATTTTAGTGGTTGGCGGCGGCGGACGGGAACACGCCATCGTCATGAAACTGGCAGAGAGCCCGCAGGTCGAGGCACTTTACTGTGCACCGGGCAACGGCGGCATTGCCAAGTATGCGAAGTGTTTTCCGGTAAAGGCAACCGATATTGACGGTATGGTCAAGCTGGCAAAGGAACTGGCAGTGGATCTGGTGTTTGTTGCACCGGACGATCCGCTGGTACTGGGCATGGCAGATGCGATGCAGGCAGAGGGCTTTATGACCTTTGGACCGAAGAAAAACGCAGCGATCCTGGAGGGCAGCAAGGTGTTCTCCAAGGAACTGATGCAGAAGTATCACATTCCGACTGCGGAATATCGTGTATTTGACAAGCCGCAGGAAGCTGAAGCTTACCTGAAAGAGAAGAACGAATATCCCACAGTTATCAAAGCAGACGGTCTTGCACTGGGAAAAGGCGTTGTCATTGCCCAGAATGAACAGGAAGCTTTTGATGCGATCGCATCGATCATGGAAGACAAGATCTTTGGGGAAAGCGGTTCTAAGGTTGTCATCGAAGAATTCCTGACTGGTCCGGAAGTTTCTGTGCTTAGCTTCACAGACGGCAAAACTGTCAAGCCGATGGTTTCTTCCATGGATCACAAGCGTGCACTGGACGGCGATCAGGGTCTGAACACCGGCGGCATGGGCACTGTTGCCCCGAACCCGTACTACACACCGGAAATTGCACAGCAGTGTATGGATACCATTTTCCTGCCCACCATTCGTGCGATGCAGGAGGAGGGCAGACCGTTCACCGGCTGTCTGTATTTCGGACTGATGCTGACACCCAAGGGACCGAAGGTCATCGAGTATAACTGCCGGTTCGGCGATCCGGAAACACAGGTAGTTCTGCCGCTGCTGGATACCGATCTGGTAGACATTATGCTGGCGATCTGGAACGGTACATTGGATCAGCTGGACATTCAGTGGAAAGACGGCTGTGCAGCCTGCGTAGTTATGGCAAGCGGCGGCTATCCGAAAAAGTATGCTACCGGTCTTCCGATCGCTGGTCTGGACGAAAACGGACAGACTGCAAACTGCTTTGTTTACCATGCAGGCACCAAGCTGGACGGGGACACATTCCTGACAGCCGGCGGTCGTGTGCTGGGCGTTACAGCAACTGCGGCAACTCTGCCGGAGGCACTGGACACTGCTTATGCAGGCGTTAAAACCATTTCGTTCCAAGATGCACATTACCGGAAGGACATCGGACAGCGTGCACTGAAGGCACTGTCTTAATACATTATCAATTGTAATGGAAAATCAACACTCGGAGGCGTTGTATGAATTGTCGTTTACCTGTACTGCGGGAAAAAACTGCAAAGTTAACAACGTCGCCGGGTGTTTATTTGATGAAAGATCAGAAGTCTGAGATCATCTATATCGGAAAAGCAAAGAATCTGAAAAATCGTGTGACAAGTTATTTTCGGGAGTCAGCTGACCATACCCCCAAAGTGGCAAGTATGGTGGAGCATGTATATGACTACGATTTTATTGTCACCGACTCGGAATATGAAGCCCTTGTTCTGGAATGCAGCCTGATCAAACAGCATCAGCCGAAATATAACATTCTGCTGAAAGATGACAAGGGGTATACCTATCTCTGCTTTTCCGAGGAGCCATATCCCAGACTGACGGTAGAGAAAAACAAGAAGAAAGCCGGCACCTATCTGGGACCTTATATGAGTGGCTATGTGGCACGGGAAGCTGCCAAAGAGGCAAACCGTGTATTTCAGCTGCCTACGTGCCGCAAACGTTTTCCGGAGGATTTCAAAAAGACACGCCCCTGCCTGAACTATCACATCAAGCAGTGCATGGGCGTTTGCCGCGGCTGCATTTCGCAAAAAGATTACGCAGAAGTGATTCAGCAGGCGAAAGCGTATATCCAGATGGGCAGCACGGATTCCGTAAAGCGAATGCAGGAGGAAATGGAGCGTGCAGCAGAAGCACTGGACTTTGAACGTGCGGCAATGCTGCGGGATCGGATCGCCGCAGTGACCAAAGCCGGAGAAACCCAGAAGATCATGGACGCGGCTCTGGAAGAAGCCGACGTGATCGCCATGGCGGAACATATGGGTACCCAGTGTGTGTCCATTCTGCGGTATCGCGGCAGACGGCTTTTTGATAAGGAAACGTTCTTTTTTCAGGAAAACGCCTCCCGCGAAGAAGTCATGGACTCCTACCTGACACAGTACTACGAACATCACCGCGGAGAGATTCCCAAAAATATCGTGCTGGAATTTGCCATGCCCGATCCGGAGATGTACGAGCAGCTGTTCACCAATTTTGCCGGCAGACGGGTGCATATCACCGTTCCCCAACGTGGAACGCTGTGCCAGTTCGTGCAGCTTTCCCGCAATAATGCCAACGAAGAACTGGCGATTCGTTTCAACCGGACGGGCAGGGAAGTGCAGGCACTGGAGGAACTGGGAGCCGTGCTGGGATTACCCCAGCCGCCGCAGTATATCGAAGCCTACGACATTTCCAATCTCTCCTCCACCTCTATGGTCTGCGGCATGGTGGTATTTGAAAACGGCAGACCGCTGAAAAAAGCCTATAAACGTTTTCGCATGAAAGAGCATGTCACACAGGACGACTATGCCTGTATGAAAGAAGCCCTGACCAGACGGCTGAAACATTATCTGGCACAGGACGAGGAGGGCTTTTCCAGACTGCCGGACTTGATTCTGCTGGACGGCGGACAGGGACATGTGAACACGATTGCACCGGTAATCAGCGGCTTTGGGTTGCACATTCCGGTGTTCGGCATGGTGAAAGACCAGAAGCACCGCACCCGTGCCATTTCCAGTGCCGGCGGGGAGATCTCCCTTTCTGCCAATCGTTCTGCATTCCACCTGCTGACGCAGATACAGGACGAAGTGCACCGTTACTCCGTAGCGTATATGCACAGCATTCACGTCAAGTCCTCATATCAGATGAAACTGACAAAAGTCCGTGGCATCGGGGAGAAAAAGGCACAGAAGCTGCTGCTCCGGTTCAAGACACTGGTGAATCTGAAACAGGCAACACTGGAGGAACTGGAAACCACTGCCGGCATCAATCGGACAACTGCTGAGGAGCTCTACGGCGTGATTCAGGAGATGACCGGCGGAAATTCTACAGGGTAAATAAAGGCAATACCGCACAAAGAGCGTCTGGCGACTTTGCACGCCATCTGCTTGCAAATTTCCCTTCAGAGCCTGTTTCGTATCTTCCCGCACGCATCTTGCGTGTATATTTTCCGAGATATTTCGGGAAAATACTCGAAAATCCACAAAGGATTTTCTCCGTTTTTCCCTTCATCTCTCAAAAAATCTGACGACGCAATCTGCATACGTCAGATACGAAACAGACTCTCATATTTCACAAAAATGCTCGTGAATACATCAAGTATTCACTCCGCTTTTTGTTTCATCTGACGAAAAATTTGACGACGCATCTGTCGCACAATCTTTGTGCGGTATTGCCTAAAAGCGGTATCGTAAGCTTTGCAAAAAAATACTGGACATTTGCCGCATTTCGTTGTATAATAAAAAGAGTGTGTTGCCCTGGGGAACATGCTTTGAGAAAATCACATGTCATGCGGGAAATCCCCATGACATCTGCAAAGGAGAGATCGGTATGCGTGTAATTGCCGGCAGTGCAAGAGGAAGAAGACTGAAAACATTGGAAGGCATGGACGTGCGTCCGACTACCGACAAAGTGAAGGAAGCCATTTTTTCGGCAATTCAGTTTGATTTGCCTGATGCGGCAGTGCTGGACTTGTTTGCAGGCAGCGGGCAGATGGGAATCGAGGCGTTGAGCCGCGGTGCGGCATCAGTGGTATTTGTAGATCGTTCCGCACGTTCCCTACAGGTGACACGGGAAAATCTGGAATCGGTACAGTTTGCAGAACAGGCACAGCTGCACCAGACAGAGGCACAGTCGTTTTTGCAGTCCACTGCTATGCAGTTTGACATTGCCATTCTGGACCCGCCGTATCGAAAGGGCATGCATGAAAAGCTGCTGCCGCTGTTGGCAGAACATATGGCGGATAATGGCATTGTCATCTGCGAACACGAAACCGGTTTGGAAATGCCCCAGTCTGTAGGCGTTCTGGAACAGAAAAAGCAGAAAAAGTACGGTGCTATTACAGTCACCACCTACATTTGCAGAAGGGACTGAAACACATATGGAACGAATTGCGGTTTGTCCGGGAAGCTTTGATCCCGTTACAGTGGGACATCTGGATATTATCACCCGTGCATCGAAGCTGTTCGATCAGGTGATCGTGCTGGTGTCCAAGAACATCATGAAGAATAACGCCTGCTTTTCGCCGCAGGAACGCAGGGACATGATCCTGTGTGTCACACGGGATCTGCCCAATGTGACAGTAGATATTTCTGACGGACTGCTGGCGGATTACGTCAAAGACGCAGGAGCAACGGCGATCGTCAAAGGCTTGCGTGCGGTGAGTGACTTCGAATACGAGTTCCAGATGGCACTGGCGAACCGGAAACTGTACGCCGGAGCCGAAACCGTCTTTCTGACTACAACTTCAGAGAATATGTACCTGAGTTCCAGCGTGGTGAAACAGATTGCTGCATTTGGCGGTGACATCAGCCACTTTGTGCCGCCGGAAATACTGGATATGATTGTAAAACGATTGGTAAAGGAGAAGCTGTCATGAATATAGAAGAAATTTTAGATGATATGGACGACCTGCTGGATCGTTCCCGCCCGATTCCGTTTGCCGCACATAAGGCTGTGATCGATGCAGACCGCATGCGGGAACTGCTGAATTCTGCACATCTGAATATTCCGGCAGAGATCAAGCGTGCAAAGCTGATCGATTCTGACTGCGACCGCATTATCAATGAAGCCAGAGAAAAGGCGGAAGCAATCATACAGGACGCGGAAACCCGTGCAAGCCGCATGATTTCGGAACAGGCGATTTTGCAGGAAGCCAAAAAGCGTGCACTGGATATGCTGACAAAGGCACAGAACGGCTCCAATGACATTAAAGATGCTGCGGAAAAATACGTCAATCGTTTGCTTGATGAAGCACAGGATTATTTCCGGAACAACTTACAGGAAGTACAGCAAACGAAAGACAAGATTAACAGCGTAAAAAAGTAAGAAAATAAAGAAAAATCCGAAAATTTATATTTTCTCTTATAAATAGACATATCTTTTTGCTATACTTAAATTATGAAAATCATGAAGCAAATTTATGCAGAGATGCACCGGAAAAAGTTTGTTTCATAAGGTTTCTTGAAAAGAAAGCCAAAGGAAGGACGGGATAGATTCATGGATAAAATTGATGCCATGTTAATCACATTGTTACAGGAAAATGCCAGAGCACCATTGAAGCTGCTTGCTTCGAAGGTATTTTTGTCGGCTCCGGCGGTTTCTTCCAGAATCGATAAGTTGGAAAAGCAGGGAATCATTCTGGGATATAATACCGTAATTGACAGGCAGAAGCTGGGCTATCATATTACCGCTTTCATCAATCTGGAGCTGTCGGCAGACCAGAAGTCGGAGTTTTATCCGTTCATTAACAGCTGCCCCAACGTGCTGGAGTGCAACTGCATTACCGGTGTGTACTCCATGCTGATCAAGGTGGCATTTCCGTCCACGCAGGAACTGGATACGTTTATCGGAAAGATTCAGCGTTTCGGAAACACCTCCACCCAGATCGTGTTCTCCACGCCGGTGCCGCATCGGGAAATTATCGTGGAACCGAATTCGTGAGGGCATTTGTAAAAATACGTTTTGTACAGCCGCAGTGTGCGTATCACATTGCGGCTTTTTTGCATTTCTTTGCGGAAAAATTGACTTTTTGCGATTTAGCTGGTATAATAGGAGTGACTCTATTTTTCACGAGCGTGAACCACTTTTTCAATTACGGGAGGTGCATGGAATTTGCTGCATATTCTTATTGGCGGTGCCGGCTGCGGAAAGTCCACATGTCTGATTCAGCATTTGCAGAAGCAGCTGAAGGCAGGCGAACAGATTCTGACTTTGGTGCCGGAGCAGTTTTCCTACGAATTTGATCAGAAACTCTACCGGATCCTCGGACCGGTTGCATTTAACCAGCTGGAAACCCACAGCTTCAAATCTCTGGCACGTGCGGTATTCCAGCGGTTCGGCTGCGTGCCGGACGGCAAGACCAACGCGGACGAACTGACAAAAATGGCATTGCTGTATCAGGCGGTGTTGCAGGTTTCGGAACGGGAGAAAAAATTGCAGCTGTTGGGAAAACAGTGCCGGCAGGCTTCGTTTGTCAGTGAATTGGCAATGATGTTTACCCAGTTTCGCCGCAGCGGAATCCCGCCGGAACAGCTGTACAATTCCAGTGCGGAACTGAACGGCAGATTGCAGGAAAAGATGCTGGACGTGTTTGAGATCTATCAGCGGTATGACCAGCTTCTGGAACAGCACCAGCTGAAAGATACAGAAACGGACTTATCCGAAGCGGCTGCGATTGCCAATGGTCATGATGCATTTCTGGGTGATGTGATCTTTCTGGACGAATTCGAGAGCTTCACAGAAGATGAGTACCAGATGCTGTCTGTGCTGCTTTCGTCCGGCAAGGATTTGTATATCGCACTCCGCATGGAGCATACCCGAAAGGAACCGTTCTCGCTGTTTGCCGCCGTGCAGGAAACATTTTGCAAGATTCAGGATATGGCAAAAAAGCTGCGGATTCCGGTGGAAACGGAAGTGTGCGATACCCCGTACCGATTTCAGGCAGCTGAACTCAGCTGGCTGAACCAACACGTTTTCCGGAATACCCAGCCGTTTTCCGGAGAAGCACCGCACCTGCATATTTTGGAAGCACAGTCGCCCACAGAGGAAGTGGACTACGTCTGTGCAACTATTCGGCGGCTGCTGGCGAAAGATCACACGCTCCGCTGTCGGGATATTGCCGTGCTGTCCAACCAGATGACTGATTACCGGAGCATTCTGGAAACGGCAATGGAACGCTATAAACTGCCTTACTACATGGACGAAAAAGAGTCAATGCTGTACACGCCCTTGCTGGTGTATCTGCATACGCTGCTGGGCATTTTGCGGCAAACCCGTCCGGACACAGAATTGCTGATGCGTCTGGGAAAGACCAGTCTGACTTCCTGCTCCGTCGAAGAAATTTCCGATCTGGAAAACTACTGCTATATGTGGCAAATTGACGGAAAAACGTGGAATACGCCCTTTGCTGCGGGGAATTTTGCATCAGCAGAAGCGGTTCGTCTGAAATTATTGACCCCATTGCAGGAACTGCGGGAAAAACTGAAAGGGCAGCATACCGGTGCGGAATTTTGCAGCATGCTGTACCAGTTCCTGACAGAACAGCAGGTGGAGGAGCAGTTAAACCGTCAGCTGAAAATAATTGCAGATGAGCAGAAACGCATGCAGACTTCCGAGGAGTGGGCACTGGTCTGGAATAGCTTTATCGATATTCTGGAACACCTGTCTACGCTGTACCGGACACTGGAAATGGAATTCTCGGAGTTCAGCACAGTGTTTGCGGCGTTGACCGGCAACATTCAGCGTGCTACGCCGCCGCGGACACTGGACGCTGTGCTGATCTCACAGGGCAGCACCGCACGTCTGAATGCTCCGAAAATCGTTTTCCTGCTGGGTGTCTGTGAGGGAACATTTCCTGCATTTCCCGGCGGCAGCATGGTTTTTTCGGAACGGGACTGCGAATTCCTGCCGGAAGACGTGCGGCTGTCTGTGGCAAAGCCGGCGGAAAGCCAGATGGCAGATGCACGTCTTGCTGCGTATAAGCTGCTGTCCTCTGCCTCCCATGCACTGTATCTGACCTATCCTGTGGTAGACGTGACTCATCAGAAGTGTTACCCGTCTGCGGTGATCGCACAGATACAGCGGACGTTTCCGGAGGCGGAAACCCTGCATCAGAATTGTGCATCGCTGGAACCTTCGTATTACAGCGTGACGATGCATGCGGCGTATTATCAGTATGTGCAGAATTATGCGGCACATAACACCGACACAGCCAGCATAGAACAACTGCTGCTGGATGATGCGTCATTTGCCGAGAAACTGAAACGTCTGGGGAAACTTGCCGAGCAGCGTTCAGAAGATGCCCCGCTGTTTTCGATTTCCAGTCCGGAACTGATGCAGCAATATCTGGGCAATACCATGCAGCTTTCCGCATCTTCGCTGGAACGCTATCAGAAGTGTCCGTTCCGGTATTACTGCAATGACATTCTCCGGCTGTACCAGCGGCAGAAGGTGCAGATGAACGCTGCCAACTACGGCAGCATGGTGCACTATTGTCTGGAACAGCTGCTCCGAAAATACGACAAGAAAAGCTTTCTGGCACTCACTGCGGAACAGCTGCAACAGGAGATACAGACATCTGCGGCAGTGTACTGGCAGGAGAACATGGGCGGTGATTTTTCCAAGAGTGAAAGAGAACAGGCGGCATATCACCACGCTGTAGAAGAAGTTCTGCCGGTGTGCCAGCATTTGCAGGAAGAATTCCGGCAGTCTGCATTTGTGCCGTACTGCACAGAACTGCAAATTTCTTCCGAAAATCCGAACTTTCCGCCAATTTGTCTGCACACCGAGGCGGGACAGACGGTAAAGCTGATCGGTAAGATTGACCGTGTGGACATCTGTCAGGACGGCGACCAGCAGTGGGTGCGTGTCGTAGACTATAAGACCAATGGAAAGATCTTTGAACTGGGAAATCTGCTCTATGGACTGGACATGCAGATGCTGATCTATCTGTTTTCCATTTTGTCAGAAGGAACTGCACTGGCGGGGTCAAAGCCGGCAGGCGTGCTGTATCTGCCTGCCGGAAAGGTGAAGTGCAACCTGAAGCGGGAAGATGCTGTATCACCTGCTGCAAAACGCAACCAGTCCTATCAGATGAACGGCGTTCTGCTGCAAGATGCACACCTGCTGCGGCTTATGGAGAAAAACGGCGACGGCGTGTACCTGAACGGAAAGCTGAATGCCACTGGCGGTCTGGAACTCAACAAAGGCATATTCCTGACGACAGGGCAGATGAAAGGTCTGCGGCAGTACGTACTGGATCAGCTGATATACATGGCAGAACGGGTGTACCGCGGGGAGATCGATGCTCTGCCACTGGATATGGGCAGCAAGACGGTATGTGAATACTGCGACTTCTCCAATATCTGCGGTACAAGCAGCCTTTGCCGGAAACGTCTGCGGCTGGGAAGTGCGACCGTTCAGAAAAGTGAAATGATGAGGATTCTGGAAGAACTGGCAGAGGAGGAAAAACACTGATGGATTGGACAGAACAGCAAAAAGAAGCAATCACCCGACGGGACAGCGGTCTGATCGTTTCTGCGGCAGCGGGCAGCGGAAAAACATCGGTGCTGGTGGAACGTCTGCTGCGGATTCTGATGGACGAATCACCGGAGAACAAAGTTCCCGCAGATCATATGATCGTGGTAACATTCACCAATGATGCGGCAGCAGAAATGCGTTCCCGTCTGTATCAGGCACTGGATCAGAAATTGCAGGAACAGCCGGAAAATACGTGGCTGTACCAGCAGCAGATCCGCCTGCAAAACGCCCATATCTGCACGATCAGTTCTTTCTGCTTTGAACTGATTCGGGAAAATCTGGGCGATCAGGGGATCACCGCAGGCTTTCGCATCTTGAGTGAAACCGAAAGCAAAATGATGACTTCCAAAGCGGCGGACGTGGTACTGAACCAGTGGCACACAGACCGTGCAGAAGATATGCAGCTGTTGTGGAACAGTTTCTGTGAAAAAGACGACACCGATCTGGAAAGGCTGCTGCTGGAACTGCACAAGTTTTTGGGCACAGTGCCGTTCCGTGAAAACTGGGTACAGCAGGTGCAGCAGGAACTACAAAAGCCGCTGGAGGATTCTGCCTATTATCAGATGCTGTCGGCAGGCATGGAACAAAATCTGCAAATGATTCTGCGGCTGGCAAATGAAGCGGCAGATACTGCTTCGGAACTCTACGAATCTGTTACGGATAACAAGGCGTTGGCGTGGATCGAAGCAGACGTGCACATGCTGGAGCAGACGCTCCGCATGGTGCAGCAGGAATCAGATGCAGAAAAACTGCTGGAACCTTACGCAAAGCTGAAACAGGAACGGACAGGGAAAAGATTTTCCAGCAGCAAAAAGGGCTTGCTGAACGAAGAAGCCCTTGCACGTGCCAAATCACTCCGCGAAATGTATAAAGGCATGATAGAAGATGTGGCGTTGCAGATAGAAACCATTTACCCCTATACGGCGGAAGATCTGGCACAGACGGCACAGCTGATGCCGCTGCTGCTGGAACTGGAAGAACAGATTTCCGCGGAAATCTGGAAAGAGAAAGTGCGGCAGAATGCCTTGTCCTTTGACGATGCGGAACGCATGGCACTGGAACTTCTCGCAGTGCCGCAAAAAGACGGCAGAATTTTTCCGTCCCCGCTGGCAGAGGAGTTGCAGGCATACTATCAGCTGATCATGATCGATGAATATCAGGATTCCAACAACAAGCAGGACGATATTTTCAAGCTGCTCTCCCGCAATTGCGTTGAACCCCAGACCAGAGCCTTACGTTACGGGGAAAACGTTTTTCTGGTAGGCGATGTCAAGCAGTCGATCTATCGGTTCCGCCTGGCAAATCCGCAGAACTTCAGTGATGCCATTGCCTCTGCCGGAAAGCCGGACAGCGTGTGCAATCCCATTGTACTGAACCAGAATTTCCGAAGCGTTCCTGCGATTCTGAACTTTGTCAACTTCGTCTGCGGCAACCTGATGACGGGATCCTGCGGCGATGTGACCTATAACGAAGCGGAGGCGTTGTATGCCGGCTCTGCTATTTCCGAGATCCTGCCGAAAGAGCAGCAGAAAGTCTGCGTGGCAGTTCTGGAACCGGATAAAGAATACGATGCAGAAATGACTTATGTCGTTCGGAAAATCCGGCAGATGATTGCAGAAAATGCACCGGTGGTGCAAAAGGACGGCACAACTCGCCCCTGTCAGTATCGGGATTTCTGCGTGCTTCTGCGAAATAATGATACCTGTGCGGCATATGCCCACGCTCTGGAAGAAGCCGGCATTCCGGTGCAGAGCCCGGAGGAAAAGGGCTATCTGAAAGCACGGGAGATCAGCATTCTGATCGACATGCTTCGTGTGCTGGACAATCCTACACTGGATACGCCGCTGGCGGCAGTGATGCTTTCTCCGATGTTCTGGTTTACGCCGGAAGAACTGATGCAGATTCGTATGCTTGCCAAAAAGTCCAAGCTGTTTCACGCGGTGCAGATCGCCATTGGTGTGGCAGAAGAGTCCGCATCGGAAAAGCTGGATTCAGTATTGGTGGAGAAGTGCCGGCATCTGTATGACACCGTACAAAAGCTGCGGCAGGACTCCGGCATGATGACGCTGGAATCTCTGATTCGGCGAATCTATGACACCACGGATTTCCTGTCTGTAATGCAGCTGGCAAAAGACGGGGAACGAAAGCGGGCAAATCTGCGTCTGCTGCTGCAATACGCCAAGCAGTATGAGGAGAACACCGATGCATTTCACGGCAGTGTTTCCGGCTTTCTGCGGTATATTGACTGGCTGCTGGAAAATAACGATGACTTTCAGCAGTCGTCCGTTTCCGCCGGTGCGGAAAACGCTGTGGCAGTAAAGACCATGCACGGCTCCAAAGGACTGGAATATCCCTTTGTATTCCTCGGCAATCTGGAAAAGGCTATGAAGCACAGGGACGGCGAAAAGAGTGCCCTGTTTTCCGAGAGAGGGCTTGCCGGATTCTGCGTGAAAGACCCGACGACCTATGTCCGTGCCAAAACTGTGCCGTTTGCAGTTTTGTGCCAGGAAGGTGAAAACGCCTACAAAAGTGAAGAACTGCGTCTGCTGTATGTGGCAATGACACGTGCAAAACAACAGTTGTTCCTGCCGCTGGAATGGAAAAAATCCTATCTGGGGAAAAGCGGCTGTCTGACCAAGTGCAGTGCAATGATCTTGCCGGAGGGGAAACTGCCTGTCTATCTGGTACAGTCAGTGAGCAGCATGGCACAGTGGATCTGGATGTGCCTGTTCCTGCGGCATGATGCGGAATTGGCAGATGCATGTAATTTCCCGCCGCAGTACTGGAAAACGCCGGCGTGGAGCGAAAACCTGCAAATTGCCTATGAATTCGAACTGCCGGAGGAAACTGAAACGGAAGAATTGCAGGCAGAGGTGACGGCTCCGCCGGACGAGGAAACACTGGAAGAATTGCGTCGGATCACGGCGTTCCAGTATGTATCGCCGGACTGCGAACGGGAGTCCCTGCTTAGCGTTTCGGCAATTCAGGAGGCAAGACAAAATCGTGCTCCTGTCTGGAAACGTCCGGATTTCCGGCAGAAAGAGGGCAGGCTTACCGGTGCGGAACGGGGTACAGCAATCCATACCTTTTTCCAGTACGCCGATTTCCGGAAAGCGGAAGCCGATGTTCCTGCGGAAATCCGGCGGCTGCAAACATACGGCTTTTTGACACCGGAGCAGGCGGCTGTCGTAAAGCCGGAGATTCCGGAAGCATTCTTCCGCGACCAGCTGTATCAGCGGCTCCGCCGTTCCCGCATGGTACTGCGGGAAAAGAAATTTCTGGTGCAGTGTCGGGACTTGCAGGCATATCCGGAAGCTGCGGCGATCCTGCACCGCTATGAAAACTCCGACAGTATCCTGAAAGGTATCATAGACCTGGCATTTCAGGAGGAGGACGGCTTCGTGCTGGTGGACTATAAGACCGATACCGTTTCTTCGCCGGAGGAACTGGCGGACAGCTATCGGGAACAGCTGCTGCTGTACCGCGGTGCATTACAGTGCATCACGGGAATGCCGGTGCGACAGTGCTATCTGTACAGCACACATCTTCAGAAAAGTATTGAGGTAAAATCATGATGATCAATTTAACAGATATGAAAACCGTCCGTTCGATTCTGGGACGGCACGGGTTTCACTTTTCCAAGAAGCTGGGGCAGAACTTTCTGATCGACTCCTCTGTCTGCCCGCGAATCGCCGAGGAGGGCAACGCTGCGGCAGGTTATGGTGTGCTGGAGATCGGTCCGGGTATCGGCACCCTGACACAGCAGCTGGCACTGCGTGCCGAAAAGGTGACTTCCGTGGAACTGGACCAGCGGCTGCTGCCGATTCTGGAGGAAACTGTCGGGGAATTCGAAAACCTGCACATTCTGCACGGCGATATTTTGCAGTTCGACGTGCCGCAGCTGCTGGAACAGGAATTCGCTGGTCTGCACGTGGCAGTCTGTGCCAATCTGCCGTATTACATTACCACGCCGATCCTGATGCACCTGCTGGAAAGCGGAGCAAACATTGATTCCATTACGGTAATGGTGCAGAAAGAAGTGGCAGAAAAATTGCAGGCTCCGGTGGGTACCCGCAATTCCGGTGCGATCACTGCCGCGGTGAACTATTATGGAACAGTAGAGATGCTGTTTACTGTGCCGCGGGACAGCTTCCTGCCGCCGCCGAATGTGGATTCTGCTGTCATTCGCATCGATGTGCAGAAACGCTATGCCGACCAGACACGCGATCCCCAGCACTTTTTCTCCATGCTGAAACACGGTTTTTCCCAGCGGCGGAAAACGCTGGTGAATGCACTGTCCGCAACGATGCACTATGAAAAACCGGTTCTGCTGGAAGCCCTGCATGCCATGGAACTGCCGGAAACGGTACGTATGGAGAACCTGACCATGGAGCAGCTGGTGGAGCTGAGCAATCGGTTGTCCGGAGCAACTGCGGAAAAAGTGTAAATTTTTCGGAAATTGCAGAAAAGCACTGGACAAGAGCCGGAAAATGTGGTATACTAGTAAAAACCAAACGAGTGCGTTGGATATGCACTCGGAAAGAGCGATTCCTTTAAGTTGATCCCGTGAGATTGACAAGGCGTTTCATAAACCGGATAAGATCCCTTCTGCATGTACGGTATGTTGATGCAGAAGTTGTTGTACGCACTTGCCTGTCTGAAACGGGTAAGTGCTTTTTTTGTGAATGATCTCTTAGGAGGTGTGTATGGAACAAAAAGCGATCATCATGGACGAAAGTGCCATTCGCCGTGCAGTGGCACGGATTACGTATGAGATTCTGGAACGGAATCGTGGAGCCGAAAATCTATGTATTGTGGGCATTTTGTCCCGCGGCGTTGTGCTTGCAGAACGGATTGCCCGTAAAATATACGAGTTGGAACGTGCAGAGGTGGAATTCGGTGCACTGGACATCACCCCATTCCGCGATGACCGCATTGCCGATGCCACACATTCCGCAAAGAGTACCATTCATTTTCCGGTACAGGACAAGCGTGTTGTCATTGTAGATGATGTGCTGTACACCGGTCGTAGCTGCCGTGCTGCCATTGATGCGATTCTGGCGATCGGCAGACCGCAGTGCATGCAGCTGGCAGTACTGGTGGATCGCGGACATCGGGAACTACCCATTCGTCCGGATTATATCGGAAAGAACGTTCCGACTGCACAGAGCGAAACCGTTCGGGTTTCCGTGCGGGAAATTGACGGAACCGACTGTGTTGTGATTTATCAGAACACTGATGCAGAAATGAGGAAAGAATGAAGCAAACCATTTTGATTCGTGATGTACAATTGGTGCAGGGCGGCATTTCGCCCCGTTGTGACATGCTGATTCAGGACGGCGTGATCGCAAAGCTGGGAAAAGATCTGAACGAATCTGCCCACTTTGTCATTGACGGCTCCCGCCTGACAGCACTGCCAGGGCTGTTTGATATGCATGTGCATCTGCGTGACCCCGGGCAGACACATAAAGAGGACATCTTCACCGGTTCCGCAGCGGCACTGGCTGGCGGCATCACCGGCGTGGCATGCATGCCGAATACCTCGCCGGCAATCGACAACGTAGACACTGTCCGCTATATCTGTGAAAAAGCAGCTTATACCGGCGTGGAGATTCACCCCGTGGGCTGCATTACCAAGGGGCTGAAAGGCGAGGAAATGTGCGACTATGCGGCGTTGAAAGATGCCGGCATCTGTGCCATTTCCGACGACGGCAGACCAGTAGAGTGTGCAGAAACCATGCGGCAGGCTTTGATTCAGGGCGATGCACTGGGGCTGCCGGTTATTTCTCATTGTGAAGATCTGTCCATTATCAACGGCGGCATTGTGAACCGCGGCGTGGCTTCGGAAACGCTGGGTGTCAGAGGCATGGATCGGGCTTCGGAAGACTATATCACCGCACGGGAGATCATTCTGGCGGCTTCTGCCAATGTGCCGATTCATATCGCTCACGTCAGCACTTACGGCAGCGTGGAGATCATTCGTCACGCCAAAGCACAGGGTGTCAAGGTGACCTGTGAAACCTGTCCGCACTATTTCCTGATGACAGAGGAAGCGGTGCTCTGCGGTGATGCGGATTACCGTATGAATCCGCCTCTCCGGACGGAAAAAGACCGCAAGGCAGTGCTGGAGGGACTTCTGGACGGTACCATTGACTGTATCGTTACTGACCATGCTCCTCATGCTCCGTCGGAAAAGGCGGATTTCCGTTACGCTCCCAACGGCGTGATCGGCATGGAAACCTCGCTGGCAGCTTCGCTGAAACTGGTGCATGCCGGTCTGATGACCCTGCCGCAGCTGGTACAGAAAATGGCAGAGAATCCCCGCAAGATTCTGGGCTTGCCGCAGCATCAGCTGGCAGTAGGTGAGCCGGCAGATCTGACGCTGGTAGATCTGGATTATCACTGGACAGTAGATCCGGAAAAAATGCACTCCAAAGCGAAAAATGTGATCTGGAAGGGCAAAACACTGGTGGGCAAACCGGTGTGTACCATCACAGACGGCATCATTCGCTATCAGGATACAGAGTATTTAGAAGAAAGGAACCGATGCAATGGCTTTTGACAGACTTATCAAACGAATTGACGAACTGCACAATCCGTCCGTAGCCGGACTGGATCCACGTCTGGAATACGTGCCGCAGTTCATACAAGATGCCAGCTTTGTGAAGCTGGGACATACACTGGAGGCAGCTGCTGATGCAATTCTCCAGTTCAACAAGGCGTTGATCGATGCCCTGTACGATGTGGTTCCGGCGATCAAGCCGCAGGCTGCATACTATGAAATGTACGGCTGGGCAGGTGTCCGCACACTGGCGGAAACCATTCGCTATGCACAGAGCAAGGGCATGTTCGTCATGACAGACGGCAAACGCAATGACATTGGTGCGACCATGACTGCATATGCCACCGCACATCTGGGAAAAGTAGATGTGGACGGCGTGGAACTGGAACCCTTTGGAGCAGATGCACTGACAGTCAACGGCTATCTGGGAACAGACGGCATTCAGCCGCTGCTGGACGTTTGCGAAAAATATGACAAGGGTATTTTCGTGCTGGCAAAGACCTCGAATCCGTCCAGCGGAGAACTGCAGGACAGACTGATCGACGGCAAGCCGGTCTATGAGATCATGGGCGAAATGTGCGAAAACTGGGGCAGCAGGCAGATCGGTGCCTATGGCTATTCCGCAGTGGGTGCTGTGGTAGGTGCGACCTATCCGGAACAGCTGGCGGAACTCCGGAAAAAGCTGCCGCATACGCTATTCCTGGTGCCGGGATACGGTGCACAGGGCGGCGGTGCACAGGGCGTTGCCGGTGCATTTGATGAAAACGGCAGAGGTGCGATTGTCAACTCCTCCCGTGCCATTATGTGTGCATGGAAGAAGGAAGAAAACTGTCCGGAAACGGCTTTTGCAGAAGCTGCCAGAAGAGAAGCAATCCGTATGCGTGATGATATTACCGCATATTTATAATTTTTCAGGGCAACGCCGGTGCATTGCAAGGTGCATCGCAGGCTCTTAGATCGGAAAGGACTGGTGTCATGTCATTATTGGAACGAGGCGATAACGCCTATCTGCTTCTGGCAGACGGAACGATTTTTGAAGGTTTGCATTTTGGTGTCAAGGGAACGGCAATCGGTGAGGTAGTCTTTACCACCGGTATGACTGCTTATCAGGAAACACTGACCGACCCCAGCTATTATGGGCAGCTGGTCACACAGACATTTCCGCTGATCGGCAACTATGGTGTCAATGCAGCAGACAGCGAATCTGCACGTTCTTATATCCACGGTTACATTGTGCGGGAATGGTGCAACACCCCGTCGAACTTCCGTATGGAAGGGGATATTGACGGATTCCTGAAAGAACAGAACATTGTGGGCATCTACAACATCGATACTCGTAAGCTGACCCGTATCATTCGGGAAGTCGGCGTTATGAACGGCGTGATTACAACAGAAGACGTTTACGCCAAGAAAGAAGAGCTGCTGGAACAGGTTCGGAACTACACCATTCAGAATGCAATTCTCAGCGTGACCGGCGACGAGCCGAGAACTTATCGTGAGGGAACACCGAAGTATAAGGTTGCTCTGTACGATTTCGGTTACAAACGCAATATCCGGAACGAACTGGTAAAACGCGGCTGTGAAGTCGTAGTTCTGCCGGCAGCCACCAGTGCAGAAGAATTAAAGGCGATGCACGTAGACGGCATCATGCTTTCCAATGGACCGGGGGATCCGTCCGAAAATCAGGCGATCATCGACAATGTGGGCGAGATCGCAAAGCTGGGCATTCCGATCTTCGGCATCTGTCTGGGACACCAGCTGCTGGCACTGTCGCAGGGATGTCGGACAGAAAAGCTGAAGTACGGTCACCGCGGTGCCAACCAGCCGGTTATCGACCTGAACAGTCACCGGACTTATGTCACCAGCCAGAACCACGGTTATGCAGTTGTAGGAGAAAGTCTGGATCCGGAAGTGGGAACCGTTTCTCATATCAACGCCAATGATAAAACCTGTGAGGGAATTCGTTATCACAAGATCAATGCCTTTACGGTGCAGTTCCATCCGGAAGCACACGGCGGACCGCTGGATACCGCATATTTGTTTGACGAATTCGTTGCTGTGATGGAAAAGGAGAAGAAGTAAGTTATGCCATTGAGAAGTGATATTAAAAAGGTTCTCGTGATCGGTTCCGGTCCGATCATCATCGGACAGGCTGCGGAGTTCGACTATGCAGGAACACAGGCTTGCCGTGCACTGAAACAGGAAGGTCTGGAAGTTGTCCTCATCAACTCCAATCCGGCAACGATCATGACAGATAAGGCGATGGCGGATAAGGTCTATATCGAACCGCTGACGCTGGACGTGGTAAAGCGGATCATTCGGATCGAAAAGCCGGACAGCCTGCTGTCTACCATGGGTGGTCAGACTGGTCTGACCTTGTCCATGCAGCTGGCGGAAGAAGGCTTTCTGGAAGCCAACGGTGTCAAGCTGTTGGGTGCTGACCCGCTGACCATTCATAAGGCAGAAGACCGTCAGGCATTCAAGGATACCATGGAAAAGATCAACCAGCCCTGTATCCCGTCAAAGGTCGTAGAAACCATTGAAGATGCCGTAGATTTTGCCAAGATCATCGGCTATCCGGTTATCGTGCGTCCGGCATTCACACTGGGCGGCACAGGCGGCGGTATCGCAGACAATGAAGAAATGCTCCGCGACATCACCAAGAACGGTCTGCGTCTTTCTCCGATCACACAGGTTCTGATCGAAAAGTGCATCAGCGGCTGGAAAGAAATCGAGTTTGAGGTGATCCGTGACCGCAAGGGCAACGTCATCACCGTCTGCTCCATGGAAAATTTCGATCCGGTCGGCGTACACACCGGCGATAGTATCGTTATCGCCCCGACTGTAACTCTGACAGATCGGGAATACCAGATGCTGCGTACCGCTGCGATCAACATTATTTCCGAACTGAAGGTAGAGGGCGGTTGTAACTGTCAGTTTGCACTGCACCCCACCAGCATGGAATATGCAGTCATTGAAGTAAACCCCCGTGTATCCCGTTCTTCTGCACTGGCTTCCAAGGCGACCGGTTACCCGATCGCAAAGGTTGCCGCAAGAATCGCGATCGGCTATACACTGGACGAAATTGTCAATCAGGTTACCGGCAAGACCTACGCCTGCTTCGAGCCGGCTCTGGACTACGTCGTTGTCAAGTATCCGAAGTGGGCATTTGATAAGTTTGTCTACGCAAAGCGGACACTGGGCACCCAGATGAAAGCGACCGGTGAAGTCATGGCAATCGGTACCAGCTTCGAAGAAGCCATTATGAAGGCTGTTCGTTCGACGGAACTGGGCGTAGATTCCATGAACATGAAGAAGTATGAAAAGATGCCTCTGGAAGAAATTATGGAGCGGCTGCAGGTCGTAGACGATGAGCGTGCATTCCAGCTGTATGAGGCAATGAAGCGTGGCAAGACGGTAGAAGAACTGCACGAACTGACCATGGTAGACTGCTGGTTCCTGAACAAGCTGATGAACCTGATTGAACTGGAACGGGAAATGGCTGCCAAGCCGCTGACCGAAGATCTGTACCTGCTGGCAAAGCAGTACGGCTATCTGGACGCGACCATTGAACGTATTTCCGGCAAGAAGTGCCCGATGCACCGCCATGCTGTATATAAAATGGTAGATACCTGTGCAGGCGAATTCAAGGCAGAAACGCCGTATTTCTACTCCACCTATGATGACGAGAACGAAGCGGAAGAATTCATTGAACGTCAGCACAGCGACAAGAAAAAGATTATCGTATTCGGTTCCGGTCCGATCCGTATCGGTCAGGGTATCGAGTTCGACTACTGTTCTGTACACTGCGTATGGACTCTGAAAGAAATGGGCTGTGAAGCGATCATCTGCAACAACAATCCGGAAACCGTTTCCACCGACTTCGACACCGGCGACCGTCTGTATTTCGACCCGCTGACAAAGGAAGACGTTGCCAATATCATCAACACCGAAAAGCCTTACGGCGTTGTGGTACAGTTTGGCGGACAGACTGCCATTAAGCTGACACGGTATCTGGCAGATATGGGTGTTAATATTCTGGGTACTTCCGCAGACGATATTGACGCAGCCGAAGACAGAGAGCGTTTTGACGAACTGCTGGGCAGATGCAGCATTCCGCGTCCGGCTGGTGAAACCGTCATGACGACTGAGGAAGCCCTCAAGGCTGCCAACGATCTGGGTTATCCGGTTCTGATGCGTCCGTCTTACGTACTGGGCGGTCAGAATATGATCATCGCACATTCGGACAAGGATATTGAAGAATATATGGCGATCATCACCAGCCATATGATTGAAAATCCGGTGCTGATCGATAAATATATGATGGGTACAGAAGTCGAAGTTGACGCGATCTGCGATGGCAAGGACTTCCTGATTCCGGGTATCATGGAGCACGTAGAGCGTGCCGGTGTCCACTCCGGTGACTCGATCTCCATTTATCCGGCACAGAACCTCAGCGAAAAAATTACTGATACCATCGTGCGTTATACCGGACTGCTGGCAAAGGAACTCCACGCAGTTGGTCTGATTAACATTCAGTACGTGGTATACAATAACGAAGTTTATGTAATCGAAGTAAACCCGCGTTCGTCCCGTACCGTGCCGTATATCAGTAAGGTAACTGGTATCCCCATGGTAGACATCGCAACCAAGATCATGCTGGGTGAAACCCTCCAGAGTCTGGGCTACAAGTCCGGTCTGTATCCGAAGGGCAAGTACGTTGCCGTCAAGGTACCGGTATTCAGCTTCGAAAAGCTACAGGACGTAGACACCATGCTCGGACCGGAAATGAAGTCCACTGGTGAGTGTCTGGGTATTGCCACCAATCTGGAGGACGCACTGCTCAAGGGTCTGATCGCCGCAGGCTATGACCTGAAGAAGGAAGGCGGCGTGCTGATTTCTGTCCGCGACAGCGACAAGCAGGAAATCATTGAGATTGCAGACAAGCTGGCACGTATGGGCTTCGAACTGTACGGTACAAGCGGTACCGCAGCCGTGCTGAACCATAACATGATCGCCACCAATCTGGTAAAGAAAATCTCTGACGGAGAACCGAATACCATTACACTGCTGGAAAGCGGCAAGATCCACTATATGATCTCCACTTCGGCAAAGGGTCGTCTGCCGGCAAGAGATAGCGTAAAGATGCGTCGGAAGTCTGTAGAACGTTCGATCTGCTGCCTGACTGCGATCGATACAGCCAAGGCTCTGGCAAACGTGCTGGAGTCTGGCCGCAGCATTGATGATGTAGAAATGGTCGATATTACAAAGATCTGACTTTAAAAATCACGCAAACCGTGGCGGACGGGGAGATTTCCCGCCCGCCCTTTTTGCTGTTGAAAGGAGAAATTGTCATGGCATATGAACAGATGCTGGTGCCGGTTCTGGAAAAGCAGGCACTTGCTAAAAATATTTATCGCATGGTGCTGCAATGCCGTTCCATTGCACAGCAGGCAGCGTGCGGACAGTTTGTGCACCTGCTGCCTGTAGGCTGCACGCTGCGTCGCCCGATCTCGATCTGTGAGATTAACAAAGCTGCCGGAACCCTGACCATTGTGTTTGAGGTAAAAGGCACTGGTACCGATGCTCTCGCCAATGTGCGGGCAGGGGAAAACGTGGACATTCTCGGACCGCTGGGACATGGCTTCACCATTCTGCCGGAGGCAAAACATGTGGTAGTCGTTGGCGGCGGTATCGGCAATCCGCCTATGCTGTCGCTGGCACAGGTGTATGGCGAACGTGCCACAGCAATATGTGGTTTCCGTTCGGCAAATATTGTCACATTGCAGGACGAATTCCACGCATCTGGTGCGGAAACCATTCTCTGTACCGATGACGGCACTGCCGGCAGACAGGATTTGGTTACAGAGCCGCTGAAAGAGCAGCTTGCAAAGGGTGATGTAGACATGGTATATGCCTGTGGCCCACGCCCCATGCTGAAATTCGTGGCTGCCGCCGCAAAGGAATACGGCGTTCGCTGTGAGGTTTCCATGGAAGAACGCATGGGCTGCGGCATTGGTGCCTGTCTGGTATGTGCATGCCAGCTGGAACGGGAAGGCAAATCCGTGATGGGACACGTCTGCAAAGACGGTCCGGTATTTCCGGCAGAGGAGGTTGTTTGGTAATGGCAAATTTAGCAGTAAATGTAGCCGGCGTATCCTTTAAAAATCCGATCATTCCGGCATCAGGCGTATTTGGCTATGGCAGAGAGTACGAGAAACTGTTCCCGCTTTCGGAACTGGGCGGCATTGCCACCAAGGGTACAACCGGACAGCCCCGTCCGGGCAATCCGGCTCCCCGTATCGCCGAAACTCCCAGCGGTATGCTGAACTCGGTAGGGTTGCAGAATCCGGGAATCGACGCGTTTCTGGAACGGGAACTGCCGAATCTCCTGACAAAGGATACTGTGATTCTGGCAAATATTGCCGGTTCTACCGTAGAGGAATGCGTTTCCATTGCGGAAAAGCTGGACGAAACCGATGTGCATATGATCGAATTGAACATCTCCTGCCCTAACGTGAAAAAGGGCGGGGCAGCGTTTGGCGTGCACTGTGAGAGTGCGGAAATGATTACCGCAGCAGTGCGTAAGGCAACCAAGAAGCCGCTGATCGTAAAGCTTTCTCCCAATGTCACCAGCATTACCGATATTGCCAAGGCAGTGGAATCCGCCGGTGCCGACAGCGTTTCCCTCATCAATACCCTTTTGGGCATGCGGATCAATATCGAAAATCGCCGCCCGATTCTGCGGAACAATGTCGGCGGCATGTCTGGCCCTGCGGTTTTTCCCATTGCTGTGCGTATGGTTTGGCAGGTCGCACAGGCGGTTTCCATTCCGGTAATCGGTATGGGCGGCGTGTCCAGCGGTACAGATGCCATTGAAATGATGATGGCAGGTGCCAGTGCCGTGCAGGTAGGAGCTGCTATTTTCACCGATCCCTATGCTCCGGTTCGCATCATTTCGGAGATGAACGACTGGCTGGACGCACATCATATTGCTTCGGTGCAGGAAATTATCGGCACCGTGCAGCCGTGGTAAGTGAGGCGTTTTATGATTATTATGGGCGTAGATTTCGGCGATGCCCGTACAGGGCTTGCCGTTTGCGATAAGGGCGAAATGCTGGCTTCTCCGGCTGGGGTGATTTCGGAAAAGGACTTTACCCAGTGTCAGGAAAAAGTCGCTGCCGCTGCTAAGGAACACCGTGCAGAACTGCTGGTGGTAGGCTATCCCAAGAATATGAATGGTACCGTGGGAGAACGTGCGGAACTGTGTCAGAAGTTCGGGGACGGTCTGAAAGAACTGACCGGTCTGCCGGTGGTGATGTGGGACGAACGCTGTACTACAGTTTCAGCACATTCCTACCTGAATGTCACCAATACCAGAGGCAAAAAGCGGAAAGCCGTAGTAGATGCTGTTGCGGCAACGATTATTCTGGAAAGCTATCTGGCATACCGGAAGAATCAGGCGGATGCCGAATAAAAAATACAAAATCCCCGAAACCGGATTTGTTCCGGTTTTCGGGGATTTTTTTATGGCAATACCGCACAATCTTTGTGCGGTATTACCTTATGTATGCTATATGCAGTTCAGTGCTTTTTCTTATAGAGATTCTTCGCGGTGCATGGGGATTTGTTCTGCTCCCAGCTTTTCCAGATTCTCATGAATGCTGCGGTTGTCTGCCTTTTTGATCATGTTTTCTCTGGCACGTTTGAACTTGTTCACTTCACCGTGGCGGCTGGGGCCGCCTACACAGCCGCCGTCGCAAGCCATGCCCTCGATAAAGTCGCCGGAGAATCTGCCCATTTTCAGCATCAGCAGGGCACGCTTGCAGGCATCAGTGCCGTTGCAGCGTTCCACATTGACTTCGTCGGTCACGCCCTGTTCTTTCATGCCTTCCAATACGGCATCTGTCACACCGCCGCTGTTGCCGAACCATTTGCCGAAAGTGCTGGACTGCTGATTGGTTTCCTCTGCTTCGTGAATGGTAACGCCCTTGGCACGGATAATGGCACGGATCTCGCCGTAGGTCATGGCGTAGTCCGCACTGCCCTCAATGTGCTGGTCGATGACTTCGCTCTTTTTGGCGATGCAGGGACCTACAAAAACAGTTACCGCTTCCGGATCCTTGGACTTGATCCAGCGGGAAACCGCACACATGGGAGAAACGGTAGTGGAGATATTGTCGATCAGATCCGGATAGTGCAGACGAATCAGATTGACAAAGCCGGGGCAGCAGGAGGTTGTCAGCTTTTTGCCCTCCCGATATGCTTCCGCCCACTCCGCTGCTTCGGCATAAGCGGTCATGTCACCGCCCAGTCCGACTTCTACCAGATCGGTAAAGCCCACTTCCTTCAGAGTGTTCCGCCAGCTTTCGAAAGTAATGCCTTCGCCGAACTGTCCTTCTGTAGAGGGAGCAAACATGGCATAGACATGTTTGCCGTCCACTAGTGCCTGACAGACATCTACCAAGCAGGACTTAGAACTGATCGCACCGAACGGGCAGCTATGGATACATCTGCCGCACTGGATACATTTTTTCTCGTCAATGATGCAGATGCCGTTTTCGTCCATGGAAATCGCTCCTACCGGACAGCTCCGGCGACATGGGCGAATCAGGTCTGCAATGGCGTTGTAGGGACATGCTGCCGCACACTTGCCGCATTCCCGACATTTCTGCGGGTCAATGTGTGCCCGCGTACGGCCAATATCGATTGCTCCGAAATGACAGGACTGCTGACAGGCTTTCCCCATGCACTTCTGGCAGTTGTCTGTGACAACGTAGCGGGAAATAGGGCAGTCCTCACATGCCGCCTGTACGACTTGTACCACAAGGTCGTTGTGTGATCCCTGCGGAGCCTTCCCCTCTGCAAGGCGGATTCGCTGCCGGACAATTTCCCGTTCTTTGTAGACACAGCAGCGGTATTTTGCTTTCGGACCGGGCATCATGCGATAGGGCAGCTCGTCTTTTTCTGTTTCAAATTTTCCGGCGAAAACCAATTTTGCGACTTCGCACAGAATATCATGTTTGATCTGAATGATCGTACCATCATTTGTTACCATATGGACCTCCGTTGCAGTTGTTGCAAGTCTTCTTTTTCTATTATACCATGAAATTTATCGTTTGTAAAGACAAGATTGTTAGGACAAATTTGCAGCAAAAATGCCCCAGCCGTAAAAAGCAGCAGGGGCATCAAAACATAATTTATTTCTAGTACTTTGTAACATTTAAATATTGCATAAAATATTAATGTGTGGTATA
>NZ_QSTT01000014.1:0-69112 GCF_003438725.1 Ruminococcus sp. OM06-36AC | reverse complement strand
GCTTTGCATAGATTTTCTTTTGAATCTTTGTCTAACTTTTTGGGGTCAGTTCACAATTGGAAAATGTATACTTTTTCAATTTTTCCGCGAAATACCGGCAAAAAAGGCGAACGCCGAAACGTTCGCCTTTTTCTGTTCTGTTATACAGCAGCTTCTGCTGCATTGTCTGATTACTTCTGCTTGGTGCGGACTTCTTCGACCAGCTTTGCTGTCAGTTCTGCCACCGTCATGCTGCCCAGATCTTCGCCGTTACGCTTGCGGACTGCGACTGTCTTTTCTTCGCATTCCTTGTCGCCAACAGTCAGCATATACGGCACCTTTTCCATCGTTGCCTGACGGATCTTCCAGCCCACCTTTTCGGCACGGCTGTCCACCTCGACACGCAGACCAGCAGCTTCCAGTTCCTTCTTGACCTCATATGCAAAGTCCAGATGACGGTCTGCAATGGGCACCAGACGAACCTGTTCCGGAGCGATCCACAGCGGCATTGCACCGCCGAAGTGTTCGATCATGTATGCCAGTGTACGCTCATAGCAGCCCAGCGATGTTCTGTGAATGATGTACGGCAGCTTCTTCTGACCGTCCTTATCCTTGTAGTACATGCCGAAACGCTCTGCCAGCAGCATATCGATCTGAATGGTGACCAGTGTGTCTTCCTTGCCGAATACGTTCTTGTACTGAATATCCAGCTTCGGACCGTAGAAAGCCGCCTCGTCGATGCCGATCTCATACTTCAAGCCCAAGTGATCCAGAATGTTGCCCATGACACGCTGTGCTTCTTCCCACTGCTCCGGTGTACCCTCGTACTTGTTGCCCGGATTTGCCGGATCCCACTGGGAGAACCGGAATGTGCAGTCGTCCAGCAGTCCGACTGTATCCAGGAAATACTTTGCCAGCTGCAGGCAGTTCTTGAATTCATCTTCCAGCTGATCCGGACGCAGAATATAGTGTCCCTCAGAAATGGTGAACTGACGAACGCGGATCAGACCGTGCATTTCGCCGGAGTCCTCGTTCCGGAACAGCGTCGAAGTTTCTGTCAGACGCATCGGCAGATCACGGTATGAACGCTGCCGGTTCAGATATACCTGATACTGGAACGGGCAGGTCATCGGACGCAGAGCGAAGCAGTCCTTGGTTTCGTCGTGAGGATCGCCCAGTACGAACATGCCGTCCAGATAGTGATCCCAGTGACCGGAAATCTTGTACAGTTCCCGCTTTGCCAGCAGCGGCGTCTTAGTCAGCAGGCAGCCGTGTGCCTGTTCCACATCTTCTACCCAACGCTGTAACAGCTGTACCACTCTGGCACCCTTGGGCAGCAGCACCGGCAGGCCCTGACCGATAACGTCAACAGTGGTGAAATATTCCAGTTCCCGTCCCAGCTTATTGTGGTCACGCTTCTTGGCTTCTTCCAGCTTTGCCAGATGTTCTTCCAGCATTGCTGCCTTGGGGAATGCCACCGCATAGACACGGGACAGCATCTTGTTCTTTTCTGAACCTCTCCAGTATGCACCGGTGCAGGACAGCAGCTTGAACGCCTTGATCGTACCGGTAGACATCAGGTGCGGACCGGCACACAGATCTGTGAAATCGCCCTGCTGATAGAACGAGATCGGCTCACCGTTTCCGGCGTGCTCCTCGCACAGCTCTACCTTATAGGGTTCGTCCATTCCTTTCAGCTTAGCCACAGCTTCTTCCGGCGACAGATAGAACTGTTCCAGCTTTTCGTTTGCCTTGACGATCTTCTTCATCTCGGCTTCGATCTTAGTCAGTTCTTCCTGACTGAACGGATGTTCTACGTCAAAGTCGTAATAGAAACCGGTATCGATTGCCGGTCCGATCGCCAGCTTTGCCTCCGGATACAGGTGCTTGACAGCCTGTGCCAGCACGTGAGAAGCGGTGTGCCAGAATGTTTTCTTACCTTCTTCGCTGTCGAAGGTCATGACTTCAAATGTGCAGTCGTGGTCGATAACGGTACGCAGGTCACAGACCTCTCCGTCCAGCTTGACACAGCAGGAAGCCTTGTACAGCCCCATGCCGATGCCCTTAATGACTTCTGCCGCAGCTGTGGGAGCTTCCAGTTCCCGAATGCTGCCGTCTTTCAATGTCAGTTTGATCATGATCCATCTTCCTTTCCAGAATGCGGGAAACGCCCGATACATCAGACGTGCCGTGTGCGGCATTTCCCAAAGTAAATGCAAAAAGTCCCTTACACAGTAAAGGGCTGTGCAAGGGACGATGAAAAATCTATCGTGGTTCCACCCTTGTTTCATGCACGTGCCAAAGACACATACACCTCGTGGTGTCCGATAACGGGGACAGACCGCTGCGGATTGGGCAGACTCGGGGAGTGGTGTGCAAATTTCTTCACTTTTTCCCGCTGCTTTCAGCCGGTGACAGCGGTTCTCTGCAAAAAGCTTCGGCGAAATGTGCCGTTCCCTTCAACGCTCTAAGGACTAGTATAGCACAATCGCCGAAGCTTGTCAACTGTTTTTTGCAAAAATTCTCGCAGTGCAGCCCTGCTATTCCACAGGCTTTCAATCCTCGCAAGATGCCTCCTGTTTTTCCCGCCGTTCCGCCTCCAGCCGGCTGTAGACACAGCCGCAGAAGTTCTGCCGATAGAGGTCATACTCTCTGGACAGCACGATCGAACGCTGATAGCCACCCTTTTTCTTGAAGTCCGTGGGCAGCCACGGGATGCCGTACTGCTCCGCCAGTTCCGATCCTCTGGTGTTGATAAACACCGCGTCTTTATGGGGGCTGATGGTCAGCGTGGTGCAGACAAAATCCGGTAACACTTCCAGTGCTGCCGCCGCCCGAAATGTTTCTTCCAGACGGTGTCCGATACACTTCTGACAGCGTGCTCCCCGTTCCGGCTCCTGCTCCAGCCCTTTGGCAAGAGCATAGAACCGTTCCGGCAGATAATCGCCATCCACCACCGTCACCGGATTCCCCAGCGGTAATTCCTGCACCAGCCGGCACAACTCAGCTTTCCGGTGCAGATACTCCGCCTCCGGCGAAATGTTGGGATTATAGAAGAACAGCGTAATGGCAAAATACCGGCTCAGATACTCCAGCACATAACTGCTGCACGGAGCACAGCAGGCATGCAGAAACAGTGTCGGTGTCCGTTCCGCCGGCAGCTGTGCCAGGATCCGGTCAGTTTCCAGCTGATAATTGATTTTGGATCGCATTTTCTGTGCCTGTTGTTCCCTCTGCACCAAATGCAGCAGTAGTTGCCAGAGCATCTGCTCCGCCGATCACTGCCGTTGTCGTGCTGTTCACATCACCGCCCAGTGCTGCGGTGGTCACTGCTGCACCGCTTGTGGGAGTAGCTACCTGCAAATAGCTGCAAATACCCTGTGCCAGTGCAGAAGCGATGTTGTCCTCATTGTCCAGAATCCACTGTGCCACATTGGGACCGTCGTGATATTCCACTTCGATCAGACAGCTGGGGCTCTTGTTGGCACCCACTTCATACTGATAATTTTCAGAATTGCTGTCCGAACCGTCGATCAGACCCTTGTCATCTGTGGGAGTCAGGGCTGCCACCGGATCATACACCGCCTGTGCCAGACTCTTGCTGGCTTCGGAATTGGCATTGTAATAGCAGTCTGTGCCGACACCGGTACCGGCGTTGGTGTGGATTGCCACATATGCCGCCAGATTCTGATCGCCGGCCGCTGTCTTGGTCTGAATGCTGTCAGCATCGCCGGCAACGATGACGTTCACGCCGGACTGTTCCAGAATGGCAGCCGTCTTTTGTGCCAGAATGCGGCAGACCGCAGCTTCGTTGGTGTCGCCCACATAGAACTTGTTGTCCTCCTGATTGGACGGGCTCAGATAAACGGTTTTCGTGTTATCTGCCTCTGTGGGAGCTGTGGTCGCCTGAGTAGGTGTGGTAGTCACATTGTCGTTCTTCTTGTCCTTGTTGCTGGAGCAGCTGGAACAGCACTTCACCAACAGTACGATCAGCAGGATCAGAACCAGAAGAACTGCCAGAATCCGGTCATACCGGACACGGCGGCGTTTACTTTGAGATGCCATAAAAAAATACCTCCTATATGCAGACCGGTGGGGAGCCGGTCTGCCCGAATTTGAATCCTTAGGCAATACCGCACAAAGAGCATCTGGCGACTTTGCACGCCATCTGCTTGCAAATTTCCCGTCATATTTCACAAAAATGCTCGTGAATACATCCAGTATTCACTCCGCTTTTTGTTTCATCTGACGAAAAATTTGACGACGCATCTGTCGCACAATCTTTGTGCGGTATTGCCCTTACTTATCCTCTAACGATTTCAATGCCTTGCGTTCTGCCGCATCGACCTTGATTTTTCCGTCCCGCAGCAGCTTCACGTCGTCCCGCTTGACCTTTACCGGCACATCGGATTTTTCTGAAATCACCTTCAGATCGCCAGTCAGCGGATTGGTTTCGCAGACCTTTGCCCTGGTGCCGTCTGTCATGGTGACGATCGCCCCGACCTTCGGGGTAATGCGGAGCAGTTCCTCATAGACGTTCTGCTCATATTTCAGGCAGCACATCAGTCTGCCGCAGCAGCCGGAGATCTTCGTCGGATTCAGGGAAAGCCCCTGTTCCTTTGCCATGCGAATGGAAACCGGCTGGAAATCCTGCAAGTGTCCCTTGCAGCAGAATTCTCTGCCGCAGATACCGATACCGCCCAGGATCTTCGCCTTATCCCGCACGCCGATCTGCCGCAGTTCGATTCTTGTCCGGAACACTGCCGCCAGATCTTTGACCAGTTCCCGAAAGTCCACGCGGTTGTCCGCGGTGAAATAAAACAGCAGCTTGCTGTTGTCGAATGTGCATTCCACATCTACCAGATTCATTTTCAGCTTTCGATAGGCGATCTTCTGCTGGCAGACCTGAAAAGCACGTTCTTCCTTTTTGCGATTTTGTTCCAGTGTCCGGCGATCCTCCCGCGTGGCGACCCGCAGGATCGGCTTCAGCGGCACTGTCACCTGCTCCTTGGGGATCTGTTTATTGGCGATCGCAACTTCTCCGCATTCCGTCCCGCGGGAAGTTTCGGTGATGACAAGATCTCCCTGTTTCACCTTCCAGCTGTCCGGAGAGAAATAGTAGACCTTTCCGCCGTTCTGAAACCGAACGCCGATGATTTCAACCATACTTTCTTCCTTTCTATGAACCTGTCTTCACAAGAAATATATGTGGGTTTTCGAGCATAGGCAATACCGCACAAAGATTGTGCGACAGATGCGTCGTCAAATTTTTCGTCAGATGAAACAAAAAGCGGAGTGAATACTTGATGTATTCACGAGCATTTTTGTGAAATATGACGGGAAATTTGCAAGCAGATGGCGTGCAAAGTCGACAGACGTTCTTTGTGCGGTATTGCCCATAATTTTTTACGCAGTATGCAGCAAAATTTGCCGAAAAGACACGTGTATACGCTTGTGAAGGCAGGTTCTATACATAGAGCCAACGCCCCGAAATTTCATTTCCGGAATGAGAAGCTGTTACGCGTCCATGCAGTCTGCACAAAAAGCTGCCAGTGCCAGCGGCAGGTTGACATTTGCCTCCATTGCCCCGTAGGTACTGTCCACAGCACAATGCATTGCCTGTCCGGCACTGTCGGAAAGCCGTTCTGCCAGCTTTTTCGACCCTGCCGCATCACAGCCGATTCCCGCCGCACAGGGGTCATGCTTCCACACAATGGCATCACGAATGCACCGGTCAAACAGGTTCAGGAACAAAAACGTCCGTTCCCGTTCCTTTCCCAGCACCGAAACGGTTTGCAGCAACGCATACTCATTCTTATTTATTATACTATTGATTGCGGTTTTTGTCAATCCAACGACCTCACGAATTGGCATATTTTCCAAAAAATTTAAGCACTGCCCGATGTTCCCATGGAACGCCGCCACCGCTTCTGCGGCATCTTCCGGCGAAAAGCCCCGTTCCGCCAGTGCAGCACAGCATTCCTGTTCCGTCACCGGCGACACCGCCAGCGACACGATACGGGAACGCACCGTAGGCAGCAGCGATGCCGGAGAAGTTGCCGTAAAAATAAAATACCCATAAGCCGGCGGTTCTTCCACCGCTTTCAACAGCAGATTCTGGGTGCGGGTGTCCATTGCATCACAGTCCCCAAAGACATAGCACTTGGCATTGCCCTCGTTGGGCGGCGATGCCAGATCCACGCACACCTCCCGCACCGTGTCCACGGAAAAGCCGTTTCGCTTGCCGCTGTGTTCCACAAACCGCACGTCCGGATGCACACCGTCCGCCAGCATTTTGCAGGATTTGCAGCTGCCGCAGGGCTTTTCCGTTCCTGTGCAGAGCAGTTCTGCCAGAAACTGCTTTGCCAGCGTCTTTTTCCCCAGACCAGTTTCCCCGTAAAAGAGGAATCCGTGGGGAGCCCTGTCCCGCAAAAGCATCTGGTGCAGGGTGTGCTGTATCTGTTCATTGCCGTAAAACTGTGCCATGCCGCCACCTCCTACTGTACGACGCTGATCTCCGTAATTCCATAAGCCTCACAAACCGCAATGCAGCGGGCATCGATTCGTTCTCCGCTAAGCACAATGGGCACTGCCGGCGGACAGGGCACTTTCACCGCGGCACAAATCCGTCCGCTGCTCTCCCCGATAGGCACAATCTCCTGCGGAGCCAGTGCCGCCTCCCGAATCCCGCAGACCTTTTCCGGTCTGGGCAGAGCGTACTTTTCTCCGGATTCCGCCGGTGTAGGCGAAAACCTTTCCAGCAGCTGCTCCAGAATGTCAAAGTCCCGATCGGTATTGGCTGCCGAACAGAGCAGCACCACATGAAATGCATCGGCATACTCCACAAAAGCTTCATGCTGTTCCAGATACGCCGCCAGTTCCAGCCCGTGAAATCCGCCTGCCGCCGCATCTATAGTCAGGTGCATGGGGTCACCGTCTACGAAACAATAACGTGGCGAAAACCGGCACTTCAGCTGCTGAATGCGGTCGAGCACTTCCTCCAGCTGTTTCCGGAACAAGGGCGAAGCCAGTTCCCGATTGCACCAGTCCAGCGAAGCCAGCATCAGATACGAGGGGCTGGTCGAGCCGAACATTGCCATCGCGTCCCGCACCCGTTCCGGTTCCACATCAATATCGCTGCGGACATGCAGATAGGCAGTACCGGTCAGCCCCGACAGCATCTTATGTGCAGAGTCGCAGCAGTAGTCCGCCCCCAATTGGATCGGGTGACACCGCCACGGCAGAAACGCCAGATGTGCTCCGTGTGCATTGTCCACCAGCAGCTTCGCGTGATACCGGTGGCACAGTTCCGCCAGACCGGCAATATCCGCCATACGCCCCAGATAGTCCGGCGAAGTGACATAGACACACGCCGGTCGGGTCTGCTGCTGCAATGCGGCCTCAAAATCCGCCAGATCATAGGTACCGGACAAAATGCCGTCACTTTCGCGGGGATAGATCCACTGCACCGGCAGGTCCAGCAGCACACAGGTATTCAAAAATGCCCGATGCACATTTCTCGCCGCCAGCACCGCCCGCCCCTGCTGTTTCATCAGCAAGAGCATGGTCTGAATGCAGAGGGTCGAGCCGCCGCAGGAATAAAACGTATACGCCGTTCCATAGAGCGAAGCGGCATTCCGTTCACTCTCCGCCAGAATGCCCTCGGCTTCGAACAGACTGTCCGCACCGGTGATTTCCGTCAGATCCAGTGTCGTGGCACGCTGCAACGCCGGTGCCCCGAATCTGCCCTTGTGTCCGGGCATATGCAGCCGGACAGGGTCCCGCTCTGCGTATTGTATCAAAAAGTCATAGACTGGTGTATTCATGATCGATCGATTCTCCAATGATTTTGTGCGGTATTTCTTTAGGAAACACTGCATAAAGCTTGTGCGTAAGATGCGTAGTCAGATTTTTCGGCAGATTGCTCAGAAATTCCGCAGGCATACTGGATGTATGGCAAGGGATTTCTGGGCAATATGACGGAAAATCTGCAAGCAGATTGCGTGCAAAGCCGTCAGGCGGGCTTTATGCAGTGTTTCCTTATAAAAGCCCGCAGGCTTTCAGCCGCTTTTGAACGGCGGCACAGGCACGGCGGTGGGTGCGGGATACCGTGGAAATGTTCACCCCCAGCAGCTGTGCAATATCCGCCATTTTCTTTCCCTCTCCATAGTACAGCAGGAGGACTTGTTTCTGTCTTGCAGAAATGTCATGTTCCAGAATGTTTCTGGCAGCCAGACAGGCGGCACGCTGTTTTTCCTGCCGGTCCAGATGAAAATCCACGGAAAACAACATCTGTTCCCAGGCGGCTTTTGTCATGCACATGCCGATTCGCCTGCCTTTTCATTTTCGGCATAGACCGCGATGTCCGCCATGCTCCGTTCCATATCCCGCACTTCTTCACTCAGCAGGCGTTTCCGTGCCTCCAGTTCCTGCCGTTCCAGCGGTGCCATCGTCTTGTCCCGCTGCAAGACCTCCCGCAGTTCTGCGATACGTTCCCGCAGCACCTGCACTTCCTTTGCATAGTCTTCCCACATTTTTTGCATATTTCTCATTCGATACTCCCTTCTGACAAATTTCTTTTGTCAAACCGGATTGTACCAGAATGTTCTGCAAAAGTCAAGTGTAAGTTCTGAAAAACTAAACTTTTTTTGCAAGGCAACATGATGCGTCAGATCAATACTTCGATTTTTCGGGAATTGCATGCAAAACTGATCGGTAAACTTTGTGCGGTATTGCCTTTGTTCTGTGCAAGAAAAACGGCAGGCATTTGTATCTGCCTGCCGTTTGCTTTTTGTATCTGAGGCAACACCGCACAAAGCCCGTTTGCAGGCAGGCTCTTACTGGAATGCTTCCACCGGCTCCGGTGCAGCTTCCATGTCCGAACGATCGATGTCAAAGAGGAATGCCTCGTCCCAGTCCAAAAAGCCAGCTCTGGGGAAATAGGTGATGCGAAGGCTCTGGAAATCTGCCGGCACTTCCATACAGATATAGCCGTCGCGGGTTTCTCCGGGCTGGATCGCGGTGTCGAACGTCTTGCCTGAATCACCGAATTCCTTATAGATAAACCGCGGACTGCGAATGCTGACACCGGGGTACGCCTCGCCGTCTACCGTCAGACCGAATGTCTGTGACAGCAAGTCCACCGCCAGTTCGTCCTCACTATTGTTGGTGATCTCAAATTCGAAGAATGTCAGACCGATCTCGCTGCCGTTTTCCGAGAATGTGTAGTCAGAAACGTATGCTTTTTTCATCACGGCATCTACATCCTGATACTGCATCTCCTCACCGATCTCGCCCTTATGGCTCTTGATCTCTCTGACAACCTGTGTAGTCTGGGTTGCCGTTACAGAAGAACCGTCAGTCACATCGCGGGCAGAAGTTTTGTCTTTTTTGCCGCAGGCACCCATAGACAGCAGCAGTACACTGCCCAACAGCAGACAGACCGCTTTCTGCATCTGCTTTTTCATCATAAATCCGTCCCTTTCCTTATGGCAATACCGCACAAAGATTGTGCGACAGATGCGTCGTCAAATTTTTCGTCAGATGAAACAAAAAGCGGAGTGAATACTTGATGTATTCACGAGCATTTTTGTGAAATATGACGGGAAATTTGCAAGCAGATGGCGTGCAAAGTCGCCAGACGCTCTTTGTGCGGTATTGCCTTATCTAAGGGAACACTGCATAAAGCCCGCCGGACAGCTTCGCACGCAATCTGCGTGCAAGCTTTATGCAGTGTTTCCCTAAAAGAAAAAGCCGTCCGTTTCCAGTGTGAAGCCGGAACGGAACAGCTTTTTTGCCGTTTGTTTACAAAAGCTTAGTCAGCTTCAATTGCATCTGCCGGACATTCCGATGCACAAGAACCGCAGGAAATGCAAGCATCTTCAGCGATTTCATACTTGTCAGCACCTTCAGAGATTGCGTCCACCGGACATGCGTCCTTACATGTACCGCAGCTGATGCAGGAATCTGTAATTTTATATGCCATGAGAAATTCACCTCCGTGTTGGTTTCCGCAGAGTATTCTCTGCTATTTCTTATTATAGCAGATTGCCGTGGAAAAAGCAAGCGTTTTCTCAAACATTTTTAGGGCAACACCGCACAAAGCTTGTGCGTAAGGTGCGTTGTCAGATTTTTCGGCAGATTGCCTAGAAATTCCGCAGGCATACTGCCGTATGGCAAGGGATTTCTGGGCAATATGACGGAAAATCTGCACGCAGATTGCGTGCAAAGCCGTCAGGCGGGCTTTGTGCGGTGTTGCCTTAGAGTCATTCCTGAATGTGTTCCAGAGCCTGTCCGAAAATGGAGGAGATGTGGGAATCCGCCAGTGCATAGAAAATGGTCTTTCCCTCCCGCCGGCTGGTGACCAGACGGGACTGTTTCAGCACACGAAGCTGGTGAGAAATGGCAGACTGTGTCATTTCCAGCTTCTGGGCAATATCCATAACACATTCCTCATGCTGAAAGAGGACAAAGATAATTCGCACCCGTGTCAGATCGCCGAAGATCTTGAACAGTTCTGCCACATCTGCCAGCTGGGATTCCGGCGGCATCTGTGCCGGCAGTGCGGCGGCGTGATCGTGTAAATGGTTGTGCTCCATGGCGATTCCCCTTTCGTTTCGAACAGTACAGGCGTTTTTGATTGCCTTTCTATCATACGATATTTTGACAAATTTGTCAAGCCGCAACCACACCGGCGTGTACGCACTGCTCCGCATATGTCCGGAAATACAAAACAGCCGCTTGCATCAGCATTGCACTAAACCTGAATAGAATCCAAACCCAAACCATACCGATTTTCTTCAAAAAAAGGCAACACCGCACAAATGCTTTTACGCATTCTGTCAATCTTTCAGCTGGTGTGATTTTGCACAAATTCGCACACATTCTTTTAGCCAAAGCAAACAAAAAGAGGACAGGTTCCCCTGTCCTCTCCTCATTTCATTGCGAATCTGCCTTTAGGCAATACCGCACAAAGAGCGTCTGGCGACTTTGCACGTCATCTGCTTGCAAATTTCCCGTCATATTTCACAAAAATGCTCGTGAATACATCAAGTATTCACTCCGCTTTTTGTTTCATCTGACGAAAAATTTGACGACGCATCTGTCGCACAATCTTTGTGCGGTATTGCCTTTACTTTGCGTAATCGACCACGCGGCTTTCGCGAATCAGGTTGACCTTGACCTGACCCGGATAGTCCATTTCGTTTTCGATCTGCTTGGCGATCTGTCTTGCCACCAGTACCATTTTTTCATCGTTGATGATCTCCGGTACCACCATGACACGAATCTCACGGCCAGCCTGCAATGCGTAGCACTTTTCTACGCCCTCATAAGAAGAACAGATGCCTTCCAGCTTCTGTAACCGCTTGATATAATTCTCGTAGTTTTCGCTTCTCGCCGCCGGACGTGCCGCAGAAATGGCATCTGCCGCCTGTACGATACATGCGATTGCAGTTTTCGGTTCCACATCGTTGTGGTGAGCCTCGATCGCGTGAATGACCTCGTTGCTCTCGTTGTACTTCCGGCAAACATCAACACCGATCTGTACATGAGAACCCTCGATCTCCGCAGTCAGAGCCTTACCAATATCGTGGAGCAGTCCGGCACGGCGTGCCAGATTGGCATCAACGCCCAGTTCCGAAGCCAGCACACCGCACAGCTTGGAAACCTCGATAGAGTGCATCAGCACATTCTGCCGATAGCTGGTGCGGTAATACAGCCGTCCCAGCAGCTTGACCAACTCGTTGTTCAGTCCGTGTACATTGGTTTCCAGCACGGCACGTTCGCCCTCCTGCCGGATCCGATGTTCCACTTCCCGCTTTGCCTTTTCCACCATTTCCTCGATCTTGGTCGGGTGGATTCTGCCGTCTGCGATCAGCTTTTCCAGAGCAATCCTTGCCACTTCCCGACGAACATGGTCGAAACAGGACAGGGCGATTGCCTCCGGTGTGTCGTCAATGATGATGTCCACGCCGGTGAGGGTTTCCAGTGTCCGGATATTTCTGCCCTCTCTGCCGATGATACGGCCTTTCATTTCGTCGTTGGGCAGTGCCACAACGGAAACTGCCGTTTCCGAAACCTGATCTGCCGCACACTTGGCAATGGCGAGGGAGATATAGCTGCGAGCCTTTTCCTCACACTCGTCCTTGATCTGCTGCTCATAGTAGGAGATCTTCACAGCCTTTTCGTGCACCAGTTCGCTGTCCAGCGTGCTCAGGATATATTCCTTTGCCTGATCCTGTGTCAGTCCGGAAATGCGTTCCAGTTCTTTCAGCTGGCTGTTCTTGACTTCTTCCGCCTCTGCCAGCTTCTTGTCTGCATTTTTCAGACGCTGCTTGAGGGATTCTTCCTTCCGGTCCAGATTATCTGTCTTTTTGTCCAGATTTTCCTCTTTCTGCTGAATCCGGTGTTCCTGTCTGCCGATTTCAGAGCGTCTGTCTTTGATTTCTTTTTCCGCTTCAGAACGGAGTTTATAAATTTCGTCTTTTGCTTCCACCATGGCATTCTTCCGCTTGGCCTCTGCCTCTTTTTTGGCATCTTCCAGAATGCGTCCGGCTTCTTTTTCGGCGGAGCCGATAGCAGCTTCTGCCTGTTGTTTCCGCTGTTCAACGCCGGACTGTACGCCCTTGCGGTACGCCAGAAATCCGGCAATCGCGGCACCCACCAGCAAAGCCACCAGACAAAGCACTGCTGCCAGTGCCCAGTTCATCGCTTGCATGTCTATGCACTACCTCCTTTAAAATCTGTTTTGTATTTGTCTATCTGTATACAACACAGCGGCGTTCTGCCAAAGGCGGCATGTGCGTCTTGTATTCACTTGTGTTTCCCGACAGTCGGGAATTCTCCTCAGGAAGACGTGCATCTCCTTCCCCTCTCCGTCCTGCACAGCAAATCCGCGGCATTCTCCGTTCCGCCGAATCGCTTTCAGACAGCATCACACAAAATCGCCAGACGCTCTTTGTACGATATTGCCTTATGCATTGATGTCTTAGGACGTATCATGAGGATCATAGACAATCCCATCCAAAACGCTGTTCAAGATCGCCTTTCTTTCCTGTATGCCGTGCGGCAGAATCCTGTTCCGCACGGCTCACAAGTCCATTTCCAGAAAAAAAGCGGTTTCCCACACATCGCAGAAACTGCCTTCTCTGCTCTATCGGAACCCATTGCCGGAACAAATCTGCCGGCAGACGGGATACATGAATAACCACGACGCACACGCAAAAAACGCAGCGTCACCCAGCATTTTCACTGAGAATCGTTTGTAATTTGATACAACACTTTTATTTTACACTGTTTCCGTGAAATTGTCAAGACGTTTGCAGAAAGATTCACATTTTTCTTGAGAAACACTGAATAAAGCTTGTGCGTAAGATGCGTGCAGTGTTTCCCTTACAAGACACAAAAAAACCGGCAGACAGGAATCTCCCGCCGCCGGTTCAAGAATGGTCAATTGCCTTTATTTCTTTGCAGAGATCCGCATGGAAATATCAAAGCACTTGACAGAATGGGTCAGTGCTCCCAGCGAGATGATGTCCACGCCGGTTTCTGCAATGCCCCGAATGGTTTCCGCGGTCACGTTGCCGGAAGCTTCCAGCAGCACCTTGCCGTCCACACGCTGCACTGCCTTGGTCATATCCTCGCAGCTCATGTTGTCCAGCATGATGATGTCCGCACCGGCAGACAGGGCTTCTTCCAGTTCTTCCAGTGTCCGCACTTCCACTTCGATCTTCACCATGTGCCCGATCTTTTTCCGCAGGGCAGCCACAGCCGGCGTAATGCCGCCGTAAGCATCGATGTGGTTGTCCTTCAGCATGGCACCGTCAGACAGATTGTACCGGTGGTTCTTGCCGCCGCCCACCGTCACGGCATACTTTTGCAGCGGACGCAGCCCCGGCAGGGTCTTGCGGGTATCGGTGATCTGGGCGTTGGTGCCAGCCACCAGCTCCACGCACTGGTGTGTGGCAGTGGCAATGCCGCTCATGTGCTGGAGAATGTTCAGGGCAGTCCGTTCGCCTTTCAGCAGGGTCTTGGTGCTGCCGGTCATGGTGGCGATAATATCGCCCTTTTTCACCGGTTCGCCGTCATGAATGCGAATATCCATGGTGAAGTCGCCGCCAACCAGTTCAAACACCCGCTTGGCAATGTCAATGCCGCAGAGCACACCGCTGTCCTTTGCCAGATAATACGCCTCACTGGTGTGTGCGTCGTCCAGCAGATTGTCAGTGGTCACATCGATATAGTGAATATCTTCGTCCAGTGCGGTGGTAATCAGTCGGTCAATATAGGTTTGCTGTAACATGGGGAATGGTTCCTTTCACGATGATTCCTTAAAGGAAACACTGAATAAAGCTTGTGCGTAAGATGCGTAGTCAGATTTTTCGGCAGATTGCATAGAAATTCCGCAGGCATACTGCCGGTCGCAATTTATCTTAGTGCGACACTCCTTTGTTCTCGGGCAGAATCCTGCCTCGAACGCAGTCGTATTGCAAGGGATTTCTGAGCAATATGACGGAAAATCTGCAAGCAGATTGCGTACAAAGCCGTCAGGCGGGCTTTATTCAGCGTTTCCTTAAAGTACTTCTTTCAGAATAATATATGCCACCGTTGCCAGCGACTTTGCTTCTACATAGTCGGCATCTACAATATAGTTGCCGTTCAGCAGCTGGTCGCGGATCTCGGTGATTCTCCGGAATCCCTCCGGCAGCTTTTCCTTGTTGGGAATAACAAAATAGTTGTCCTGCATGATCTGCCGAATTTCGGTACGCAGTCCTTTCGGAATCTTCTGCGGGTTCGGCTTGGCAGGGAATTCTGCGGCGGTAAAGGTCTTGGGAGCGTCCGGCAGCTTCTTGGCAATGTCCAGTGCCGCCTGTCTGGAGAACACCAGAGCCTCCAGCAGAGAATTGCTGGCAAGGCGGTTGTTGCCGTGTACACCGGTATGGGAGCATTCGCCGGCAGCGTACAGATTGGGAACTGTGGTTTCGGAATTGTCGTCCACCTGAATGCCGCCCATGAGGTAGTGCTGGCAGGGGAAGATCGGAATCGGCTCCTTGGTCATGTCGTAGCCCTGTTCCAGAACCTTTTCGTAGATCATGGGGAACCGGTTCTTGATGAACTCCGAGTCCTTATAGGAAATGTCCAGATAGAAGTTGTCAGAATGGGTTCTGCGGCTTTCCAGAATAATGGCATGGGAAACCACATCACGGGGAGCCAGCTCCAGCCGTTCGTCATACCGGTCCATGAAGCGTTCCTTGTTGCAGTTCAGCAGATATGCCCCCTCGCCGCGGACAGCCTCCGAGATCAGGAAGCACTCTCTGGTGTGGTGGTCGTTGAATGCTGTGGGGTGAAACTGGATCAGATGCAGGTTCCGAATCTCCGCACCGTTTTCATAGGCAAATGCAATGCCGTCGCCGGTAGCGATCTTGGAATTGGTGGTGAACCGGTAGACCCGTCCGATGCCGCCGGTAGCCAGTATCATAAAGTGGCTACTGTACACGGTGCAGGAGCCGCCCTGCATCACATTGACAGAAAAGCCGGTGTCGGTCTTTTGCATGCCCGTCATCATGGCGTGTTCCAGAATGGTCACATTGGGCAGGGTCTTTACCTTTTTGATCAGCTTGTCCAGGATCTCCGCACCGGTGGCATCTTTGTGGTGGAAAATGCGGTGGCGGCTGTGACCGCCCTCCAGTGTCCGGTGGAGTTCACCGTCCGGTGTCCGGTCAAAGTCCACGCCGAAATCCAGAATCGCCTGAATCTCGTGTGCGGCATGTGTGGTCAGAATGTGCACCGTTTCCGGATTGTTGGTAAACCCGCCGGCAACCATGGTGTCATGCTCGTGCAGTTCAATGGAATCCTCCGGCGACTTGTACACACCGGCGATCCCGCCCTGAGCCAGTGCAGAGTTGCACAGGGTCAGTTCCTGTTTGCACAGCAGCAGGATCCGGCAGTCTGACGGCAGATTGATGGCACCGTACAGTCCGGCAGCACCGCAGCCAGCAATGATCACGTCAAAATTGTTTTCCATGTTTTCCATAACATTCACGCTTCCTATCCTTTATCGCGGCAGTTCCGCCGCCAAATTCGATTTCACGCACTGACGACAGCAGGATATTCGCACGTCAGGCGGTTCTTTTGGTCAGCCCGTATCCAGATCTGCATCGGGCTGTCTGATTTTGCGAAGGGAACACTGTGCAAAGCACAGGCAGGCTTTGTTCGGTATTGCCTCAAGTACAAGTATACCATAACACGCCCCGTTTGTCACTACTTTTCCGCACATTTTGGAGATTTGTGCAAAATCGAAAGGGAAAGCTGTTAATTTTTTGACAAATGAAAGAAAAGTGGGCTTGCTGTGGGGAGAATTGCCGTTTTCCGCAAGGGCAGACGGAGAAATTTTCCCATATCCATTATCGCCTCATCAATGATGCCACTATGATTTTTCAACATTTTCGCATATTCTCATTGACAATTGCCATAGAATATGGTATACTAAACATACACTACAGAAACTGACGATCTGCGGCAGCCCGCAAACCGTCCGATTTCAATTCATATTAAAGGAGAATACTTATGATTTGTCCGAAATGCGGCAGCAACAATTCTGACGGCACAGCATTCTGTGCAAGCTGCGGAGCCCCGCTGTCCAATGAAGCACCGACTCCCAACGGAGCAGTTCCGAACAACAACGTTCCGCCCCAGACACCGCCGCCGGTATTCAACGGCAACCCCTACGGCGGCCCCATCGAACAGAGAAACATTGCCCTGTGCATCATTCTGTCTATTGTGACCTGCGGCATCTATGGCCTGTACTGGATCTACAAACTGACAGAAGATGTCAACAAGCTGACAGGTGATCCCAATGCCACTTCCGGCGGCATGGTTATTCTGCTGGGCATCATCACCTGCAACATCTACATGTGGTACTGGCTCTACAAGCAGGGCGATGCCATTGATCAGGTAAAAACGTCCCGTGGACTGTCCTCCGGCAACAGCGGCATTCTCTATCTGATTCTGGCAATTTTCGGGCTGGGCATCGTGTCCTATGCCCTGATGCAGAACGAACTGAACCAGCTGGCATAAGAGCCTGTGCTTTTCCAGCTGAACAAAACACAAAAGCTGCACGGAACGATTCCGGTGCAGCTTTTTTCTGTACGACAAACTTTCCCGCAACCGGCAAGGAGGTATCCCTTTTGCTGCAAAATCTGCGTTTCTTTTTCCGCACCCACCGCAAACAGCTCCGAACTGCCGGCATCTTTTTTCTGCTGGGGCTGGCGTATTATATCGTCACCCAGCTGACACCGCTGCGGATCCCCTGCCTGTTCCAGAAGATCACCGGTCTGGCATGTCCGGGCTGCGGCATCTCTCATTTTTGCATTCGCCTGCTGCATCTGGATTTCCTCGGTGCCGCCAGGGAAAATCTGGCGATCGCTCTGCTCTCTCCTCTGTGGCTGGCTGCATTTCTGGTTCGGGTGCTGTGGAATCCCAAGTGGTTCACCAAGGGCAGCAAAGGGGAAAATCTTCTGCTGTGGGGCAGCGTTGTTGTGCTTCTGCTGTTCGGCATTGTCCGCAATCTTCCCCATATGGAATTTTTCCTGCCGTCCTATCTGCAATAGCACTCCTTTTTCCCTCCGCGAATATAATAAAACAGTATCGATTATTTTTGAAAATCACGGGCATACTAAGAGCGTGATCACACAAAACCATTCATCGTTGTGTTTTCTAAGGCAATACCGTACAAAGATTGTGCGACAGATGCGTCGTCAAATTTTTTGTCAGATGAAACAAAAAGCGGAGTGAATACTGGATGTATTCACGAGCATTTTTGTGAAATATGAGAGTCTGTTTCGTATCTGACGTATGCAGATTGCGTCGTCAGATTTTTTGAGAGATGAACGGAAAAACGGAGAAAATCCTTTGTGGATTTTCGAGTATTTTCCCGAAATATCTCGGAAAATATGCCCGCAAGAGGCGTGCGGGAAGATACGAAACAGGCTCTGACGGGAAATTTGCAAGCAGATGGCGTGCAAAGTCGCCAGACGCTCTTTGTGCGGTGTTGCCCTAAGGCAATACTGCACAAGACCTGTGCGGCATTGCCTTGACAGATAAAGGAGGGATTCCCCATGCTGGTCAAGCGTGGCGAAATTTATTATGCAGACCTGAGCCCCGTTGTCGGCTCTGAACAGGGCGGTGTCCGACCGGTACTTATTGTGCAAAACGATGTCGGAAACCGGCACAGCCCCACCGTGATTGCGGCGGCGATCACCAGCCGGCGGGAAAAAGCCAAGCTGCCCACCCACATCGACGTGCAGGCAGCCACCTGCGGACTGACCAAGGACAGCGTGGTGCTGTTGGAGCAGATCCGCACACTGGACAAACGGCGGCTGAAAGACCGCATGGGCGAGCTGGACGAACCGTCCATGACGCGGGTAGACCACGCCCTGCAAGTCAGTTTCGGACTGCCGCTTTAAAGTACAACTTGAAAGTACAAAAAGAGCGTACACCCACATCGGGCATACGCTCTTTCTCTTTGCAAAATGAAATTCGCTTTCGCTTACTTTGCAGCGTTCAGCTTCTTTGCCAGCTGGGACTTCTTACGAGCAGCTGCATTCTTGTGCATCAGACCCTTTGCACAAGCCTGATCGACACGCTTGATGGCAACGCGTACAGCAGTTTCCTTGTCAGCAGCATTTGCTGCACAAGCTGCGTCAGCCTTCTTGATCATGGTCTTCAGGTTAGACTTGCGAGCCTTGTTGGCAGCAGTCTTGGTTGCACTTACTTTTACACGCTTCTTAGCAGAACGAATATTCGGCATAGTTCAGATCTCCTTTTTTACAATCAAAAATAATGGGTAGAATTCCCTCGAATCACCGGATTCTGTACGTCATACACTAATGACAGCATTGACACGGTACTGTCATTTCGTGGGGAAACTTCCCCGCAATTGGAACGACCAAATGCTGGCATTCTTATCAGAACGCCGTGACTAAACTCTATTATAACACAGCCCGTCCGAAAATGCAATAGGTATTTTCAAGGAACGCCACAATTTTTTCGCGTGAAAAGCCAGCAATTTGCACAAAAACACAGGAGGTTATGCCACATGGAGCCAATTCGCACTGATCTAGCCGTCGAACGCACCGCCGCCGCCCCCAGTCTGCCAGGGGTCACACAGGAAACCCGTGGGAACGCCTTTTCCGTCACAGAGATCCGCATCAAGAATGATGTCTGCGGTGCCCCTATCGGAAAGCCTGCCGGACGATACGTCACGCTGGAAACCCCTGCCATTTCCCGCAGCAGTGCCAACTATCAGGAAATGGCAGAGGAGCTCGCCGCGGAACTGGGAAAATTTCTGCCGCAGGAGGGCTGTGTTTTTCTGGCAGGGCTGGGAAACCGTGCCATTACGCCAGACGCTCTGGGTCCCCGCGTCGCTTCGAAAGTGCTGGCAACGCGGCACCTCCGCACCGCCCTCACTGCGGAGGAACTCACCTATCTGCCGGAACTGCGGCCAGTCTGTGTGCTTGCCGGCGGTGTGCTGGGGCAGACCGGCATGGAGTCGGCAGAACTGATCGAAGCGGTCTGCAAACAGATCCGGCCGGCGGCAGTGGTGGCGGTAGATGCTCTGGCGTGTGCGGAGCTCTCCCGACTGGGCACGACGATTCAGATGAGTGACAGCGGTATTTCCCCCGGCAGCGGCGTGGCAAATCACCGTGCAGAACTCTCCCGCCGGACGCTGGGGGTGCCGGTGATCGCACTGGGGGTTCCCACTGTGGTAGACCTCCACACCGCCGTACAGGGCATCTACGGCAAAAGCGTTCCCAAGGATCGCCCCAACATGATGGTCACGCCACGGGACATCGACCGGCTGATCGACCACGCCGGCGATCTGCTGGCGTGTGCCCTCAACATGGCACTCCATGACGGCATGACCTTTGCACAGGCGGAAGGACTGGGGTGAATCTGTCCCTGTTATATTGCCACACCCTGCGGCATAAAACGCAGTCACGGAAATCAATTTTCAAAAATATTTTGATTTAAATTATACCAAATTTATGAAGTTTGACAAGTAAGGCTCCCCTGAAAGGGCACCCGCAGGGCGTGCCTTGTGCTGAGCTGGCAGTGCGTAGCACTGACTGAGGGGTTTCCACTTATGCCGAAAACGTCATAAAAAGATTTCGCGAAAACCCCTCCACCGCCTAACGGCGGTCCCCCTCGTACTGAGCGGTCCCCTCTGCCCTGCGGGCATCTCCCCACCCCGTGGGGAGTCACCCCTTTCAGGGGAGGCTAGTTATCACACACCATTACTACAGCAGCAAGGACACGTACACCGTGTCCTTTCCTTTTATATTAGGTATCCAAGCACAGACCACAGCCGCGGCAGGAACCGGCACCGGCAAAGCCGCACAAAAAGCCGGAAAATTTCCGTGCAAATTTTTTTGCAAAAGGGCTTGACTTTTTTTGTCGGGTTTGGTATAATAGGTGTGTTATCCTTGCTCATGCCCTGCATGGGCGAAATCCAGAAGGAGGTGTATTGAGTATGGCAAAGAAACAGGAATCCTACGAACTGATGACGGTTTTCAGTCTGAAGAACGGTGAAGAAGCTGTAAAGGAACTGGTTGAAAAGTTCCGCGAGAAGATCGCATCTGCTGCCACACTGGACGAAGTAAACGAGTGGGGCAAGCGTAAGCTGGCTTATCCGATCAACGACGAGCCGGACGGTTACTACACACTGTATACCTTTACGTCCACTCCGGACGTTCCGGCAGAAGTAGAGCGTGTTCTGAACATCACAGACGGCGTTCTGCGTTCTCTCGTTACCGTAAAGTAAGACGAATTTCAGAAAGGGGAACAACATGCTGAACAAAGTAATTCTGATGGGACGGCTGTGTGCGGATCCGGATTTCCGGCAGACGCCGAGCGGTGTTGCAGTTTGCCGCATTCGTCTGGCGATCGATCGTCGTTTTACGAATAAGCAGACCGGCGAACGGGAAGCTGATTTTATCAACGTCAGCTGCTGGCGGCAGCAGGCAGAGTTTGTCAGCCGCTATTTCCACAAGGGCAGTATGATCATTGTGGAAGGCAGTCTGCGAAACAATGACTACACCGACCAGAATGGTGTAAAGCACTACAGCATGGAAGTTCTGGCAGACAATGTTACCTTTGGAGAGTCCAAGCGTTCCGCACAGGAAAATGGCGGCGGGTATCAGGGTGCCTATCAGCAACCGGCGTATGCACAGCCGGCTCCTGCACAGTCCGCACCGGCATATCAGCAGCCGGCAGCACAGCCTGCACCGCAGGCTCCGGCAGCGAACAACGCACCGGGTGCGATGCAGCTGGGCGATCTGGGTGACTTTGAAGAAATTCTGAGTGACGGCGAAGTTCCCTTCTGATCGAATCCAAAGAAATACCGCATTGCAGATAGGAGGATAAAAACATCATGGAGAGAGAAAGATCTCAGCGTGGCGGCAAACGCCCCCGCAAAAAGGTTTGTATGTTCTGTATAGATCGCGTTGAGCGTATCGACTACAAGGACGTTGCCAAGCTCAAGAAGTGCATGACTGAACGTGCAAAGATTCTGCCCCGCAGAGTCACCGGCACTTGTGCATTCCACCAGCGTGAACTGACAACTGCAATCAAGCGTGCAAGACACATCGCACTGCTGCCGTATGTCAGCGACTAAGCTGTTTTTTACAACGAAAATGGAAGCGTTTCGGCTTTTGCCGGAACGCTTTTTTGTTTGGCGTTGATTGTATGATCTGCTGAATTTTTCTGTGAAAATTTGTGCACTATTCCAAGGTTGACAATTTTGTGAATTACTGCTATAATAAGAATAGTAGATACCAATTGTCGAATCGTGTCGAATTTTATCGAAATTTTCTTTTGCAAAATCGTTAAAAATCTATTGACAATAGAGAAGAACTGGTGTATAATAAAGATGGAAAGAGTTCTTTTCCATATTTATCAATGATATACAGATTTTCAAAAGGACGTGATAAAATGAAAAAAATTTTGACGAAAGCCGTTGCGGCTTTGGCTTCGGCGATGACACTGTCTTCTATGGCAGGGGCAATTCCGACAAGTGCGATTGACATGTCTTATGGCGTGGGCAAGAATTCTGCTATGCGGTATACGGTTTATACGACCAAACTTTCAGATACTCAAATTAAGTTGACTGTAAAAATCACAAATAATCCTGGCATAGGTGCTATAACGCTTTTGGTAAAAAGCGATCCCGCATTTAAGGGAAAAAATGATTCAGAAAGATGCGATCTTCCGAATCGTTTGGTTAGTGGAACATATGTATATAACGAAGAAACGAACTTGGCGTGTATTCCTTGTGTTGTAGATGCAAACTCTCATAAAGAAATGGAGTTTTCCATTATTTACGATGTAGATAAAAATGATACTGCAATGCATGATTTCAAAGTGGGATTTATTTCTTATTTTAGTCCTAATGAACCGGAAGCTAAATTTGGCTATACACCTGATGATGATTTTAGTGACTGTGATGCTAATATTTCTGTTTCTCCATCAGTAAATGTACGATTGGGCGATATTGACAACGATAATTACGTTGACACAATTGACCTCTTTTATATGGAAAAAATGGTGGCGGATTCAAATGGACATCTGAGTACAACTTATTTAGACCAGCAACTGAAAAACCGCAACAGTACGTGGAGCAAGAATTATCCGTTTTTGAAGTGTGCAGCGGTGGCAGATATTGATCACAATGCAGTAATCGAAAAGGCAGATTCTGATAGTTTAGGAAAGTATATTGCGGAAAAGGGTGCTGGTGTATCACTTACTAACAAAGAAATCAATACTCTGTTTCCTGTAACAGTGGTATATGAAAATTAAATTTAAGGGAGGAATTTCTATGAAGATTAGAAAGGGTATTTCCGCAGTACTTGCGGGCGTTATGGCACTGGCGGCGTTGCCGGTATCTGCTATGAGTGCAAGTGCTGAGGGAGCGTATGCACTGGGCGATGTGGACATGGACGGTTTCATCACCGGACACGATGCGGCTATGGTGACACATGCACTGTATGTGGACAACGAGGCTTTGACTGCGGAGCAGTTGAAGCTGGCAGATGTAAACGGTGACGGTGTTGTTGACCAGAGCGATGCAGACTGGATCCATGAGAATCAGGTGTATGAACTGGGACAAATGGATAAGACATCTCAGCTGGACGTAGTAACGGTGTACTTCCAGTTGTATTGTGTTGCCAGATCTGGTGCCGGAAACGCTTGCTCCAACGTAAAGGGTGCAGATCTTCTGGATTCTGTTCTGGATTATAACGACGAATTTTCGGAAGTATGCTATAACTTGATGGACGTGAACGGTGACGGCGTTCTGGACAATACAGATGCTCTAACTGCACTGGTTGACGTGGGATTTATGGGAGCAGGAATCCAAAAGACCATTTATTTTGAAGAAGGACGCTATGATCTCACAATGGATTCTATTCCGGGAACCGTGAATATCAACGTTGTTGGACCAACAACGGCAAACGTTACTTTGAGCGTGTATTAAGGCGATTTTGAGCATGTATTAGAGTCTGCTTCGCATCTTTTTGCATGCATTTCTCAAAAAAATTGATGACACAAAATACGAAACAGACGTTTATAACTGCTTTCGTTTGAAACGCAAGCCGTCGGCAATTCTGCCGGCGGCTTTTTCTATGGGCAGCCACCCAAAAAGTGCACAAAACCCATTGCAAACCAGCATCATCTATGCTATAATAGAAGGGTATATCCGGCAGAACGCCGGTCATGGGAATCCCGTAAACAGGATTCGTATCAACAGAAAGGAAGTTTTTTCACTATGGACGCAAGTACATTTCCGATTTCATTCACCTATCACCTGATCTTCTGCCTGATCGCAGGAGCCTTTTTCGTTGTGCAGTTCATTCGCCTGCGTCGCCCATACCAGCTGCTTCTGGCAGTGGGCATCGTCGCTTCCCTGCTGATCTACGTCGGCGGCGAACACAACAAGGTCTGGTTCCACACGGTGGGCATCTTTGAACTGGTGCTTCTGCTGGGAGCCATTGTTCTGTCCATAATCGCCCGCAAAAAGGAGAAGCAGGCAGCCGCTGCACAGGCAGCCGACACCGCCGGCGACAGCAAAACCGAGGAAACCGACGCATGAAACTGGTAGTGACAGACGGAGCGACCCTGTCCGGCGGCGGAGTGTCGCTGGACATATTTTCACAGTTTGGCGAAGTGCAGATCTACGACCTCACCGCACCGGAACAACTGGCGGAACGTGTGAGCGATGCCGACGGCATTCTCTGCAACAAAACGCCCATTCCGGCGGAATTGTTCGACCGCTGTCCGAAGCTGCGGTATGTGGGCGAATGTGCCACCGGCTATAACAACATCGACATTGCCGCCGCAAAAGCACACGGCGTGACAGTCTGCAATGTGGCAGGCTATTCCACCGATGCCGTGGCACAGCACACCTTTGCCCTGATCCTCCACCACTACAGCCGCGTGGCACAGTATGATGCCGCTGTCCGGCAGGGTGCGTGGAAACAGGCAAAGACTTTCTGCATCATGCCCTACCCCATGCAGGAACTTGCCGGAAAAACGCTGGCAGTGGTGGGCTATGGCAGCATCGGCAAAAAGGTTGCCGCAATTGGTGCTGCTTTTGGCATGCGGCTCTGCATCGCCACACGAACCCAGCCCCAGAACTGCCCCTATCCGCTGGTATCGCTGGACGAAGCGTTCCGGCAGGCGGACATTCTCACCCTGCACACGCCCCTGACAGAACAGACTGCCGGCATGGTCAATGCCCGGCGGCTGAGCACCATGAAGCCCACGGCTCTGCTGGTGAATACCGCACGGGGCGGACTGATCGTGGAAGCCGACCTGGCACAGGCTCTGCAAAAGGGCGTGATCGCCGGTGCCGCACTGGACGTGCTGACGGAAGAACCCATGGGAGCTACGCCGCTGTTCGGGCTGGAAAACTGCACGCTGACACCCCATGCGGCATGGACACCGCTGGAAACCAGACAGCGGCTGCTGGAACTGGCGGCGGAAAATTTACGGTGCTGGCTCGCCGGAACGCCGCAGAATGTGATTACTGCACCATAAGGAGAAAAACCAAAATGATAGATGTATCCTCAAAAAAGCGTATCGTTCTCAAGCTGGGAACCTCCACGCTGACACATAAAACCGGAAAACTGAACATTCGCCGCATGACCAATCTGGTGCGGATCTTGTCCGACCTCCACAACGCGGGAAAGGAACTGCTGCTGGTTTCCTCCGGTGCGGTGGGCATGGGTGTCGGCAAGCTGAACCTGCCGGAACGCCCCAAGGACACGCCCTCCAAACAGGCTGCTGCCGCAGTGGGACAGTGCGAACTGATGCACATTTACGACGACATGTTTTCCAAATATAATGTTACCGTGGCACAGATTTTGCTGACACGTGCCACCCTGACCAACGAGCGTCTGCCCCACGTACAGAACACCATTGGCAGACTGCTGGAAATGGGTGTGATTCCCATTGTCAACGAGAACGACACGGTGGCGATCGATGAGCTGGAACTGGAAATCGGCGAAAACGACTCCCTTTCCGCTACGGTTGCTGCCGCAATGGGAGCAGATCTGCTGATTATCCTGTCCGACATCAACGGACTGTACTCCGCCGACCCCCGCACCGATGCCAATGCACAGGTCATTCGGGAAGTCCGGAAAATCGATGCCCGCATTGAACAAATGGCAGGCGGTGCCGGTTCGGCACTGGGCAGCGGCGGCATGGCAACCAAGATCAATGCCGCAAAAATTGCCACCGAAGCCGGCGTGGATATGGTCATCATGAACGGCAGAGATCCGGAACAGCTGTACGCCCTCTTTGACGGCGAACCGATCGGAACACATTTTCTGGCAGAATGAATTTATCACACGAAACCCGCAAGTGATTGCATCAATAAAGTTTTTTGCTCCAGCAATTTTTTCAAAAATGCTGGCGAGGTTCAGGGCGAGGAGCCCTGATCGCTGTCCGCAGACAGCGAAACGCCCCGTGCCACGCTTTCGGCACGCGGAGAAAGGGGTGAGAAAATCGGCAGATTTTCGAGGGGAAGCGAACAAGACCGCTTCCCCTGACTACCCTTTTCCAGCAAGAAACCTATGAGAAATATTCCAGTGGAATATTTCTCACGAGATACCTGAAACAAGACTTGGTGCAGTATCAACATGGCAGCATTTTTTAGAAAAATAGCTGTACTAAAAAATCTTCTCATCCACCTTTATCATCTGGAAAGGAGCATGCCCATGAACGCTCTACTGACCTACCGCCGTCTGACAGAAGCAGACATCCCCACATTTGTGACAATGCGAATCGCACAACTAAAAGAAGAAGGGGCAAAGTCTGATCTGGACTTAGAGCCGGCACTGACAGCATACTACCAGAAGCATCTGGCAGACGGCACTTTCGTGTCATGGCTGGCAGTGGACAGTGAAAAAATTGTCGGCACCAGCGGCATGTCGTTTGTGGAAAAGCCGCCGTACTACAGCAATCCCACCGGAAAAATCGGATTGCTGTCCAGCATGTACACGAACCCCGCCTATCGCAGACAAGGCATTGCCCGAAAACTGCTGGATCACGTGGTGGAAGAAGCCAGAACCTATGGCTGCGGAGCCGTTTGGATCACTGCGTCTGAAATGGGTGTGCTGTTATACACCGCATATGGATTCGAGAAAAACGGGCGGTTTTTGCAGTACACACTGTCGTGAAAGAAATCATTAGAGAACGCTTCCGTGTAAAACATCCCGCTGGGATGTTTTACAGAGTCACCAATACAAAAGGGGTAGCCAGGGAAAGCGGTCGTGTTCGCTTTCCCTCGAAAATCTGTCGATTTTCTCACCCTTTTCTCCGTGCGCCAAAAGCACGGCGCAGAGATTTCGCTGTCTGCGGACAGCGACCAGGGCTTCTCGCCCTGGACCTCGGCAGCATTTTTTTAGAAAAATAGCTGCACCAAAAAAATCCTCTTATTATGAATCATGCCATCACTTTTACCACTCAGAAAGGAGCATACCCATGAATTACGCTGAAACCCTTGGTGTCAAGGCAAAAGCTGTGGAATCCGCCATTGCCACTGCCGCACCGCAGGTCAAAAACAACGCCCTCGCTGCCATTGCCGATGCCCTGCTGGCAAGACAGGAGGAAATCCTCGCCGCCAACGCCAAAGACTTGGAGGCTGCCGTACAGAACCACATGACAGAATCGCTGCAGGACCGTCTGCGGCTGACTCCTGCCCGCATTTCCGGCATGGCAAACGCTGCCCGTCAGCTGATCGCCGCCGAAGATCCCATTGGTTCTGTAGACAGCGGCTCTGTCCGCCCCAACGGCTTGCAGATCCTCAAAACCCGTGTGCCGCTGGGTGTCATCGGCATTATCTTTGAATCCCGCCCCAATGTCACTGTAGATGCTGCCACCCTCTGCCTGAAAGCCGGAAACGTGGTCATTCTCCGCGGCGGCAAGGAGGCGATCCACTCCAACACCGCACTGGCAGAAATCATGCGGGACGCTGTGGAAACTGCCGGACTGCCCAAGGACATCATTCAACTGGTGGAGGACACTTCCCGTGAAACTGCCGCCGACATAATGCACCTGACTGGCTATCTGGACGTGCTGATCCCCCGCGGCGGTGCTGGTCTGATTCAGGCAGTGCTGCGGCAGTCCACCGTGCCGGTCATTGAAACCGGTGCCGGAAACTGTCACGTCTATGTGGACAGCTGCCTGCACGGCGAAGCAGATTATGAAATGGCTGTCCGCATCATCGACAACGCCAAGACCCAGCGTCCCTCTGTCTGCAACGCCATTGAAGGGCTGATCGTGCATCAGGACGTTGCCGCAGAAATTCTGCCGCGGGTACAGGCTGCATTCCGCACCCATGATGTGACTATTTACGGCGATGAACAGACACGGAAAATTCTGGGCGATGCCGTTCAGCCGGTGACGGAAGAACTGTATGACACAGAATTCAACGACTACAAAATTACCGTAAAAGTGGTGGCAAGTCTGGACGAAGCCATGGCACATATCGCCAAGTACAGCACCAAGCACTCGGAATGCATCATCACCCGCGATCTGGACGCTGCCCAGAAATTCCAGCGAACCGTTGATGCGGCAGTCGTCTATGTCAACGCTTCTACACGGTTTACCGACGGTGGTGAGTTTGGCTACGGTGCAGAGATCGGCATCTCCACCCAGAAGCTCCACGCAAGAGGGCCCATGGGACTGCACGAACTGACCACAGTGAAGTATCTGGTCAGTGGCAACGGCCAGATTCGGGAGTAAGTCATGCTGCCAATTCTCTGCGGCATCGGCTGTGCCGTGCTGGTGATTCTGGACATTGCCGGAAAGCTGTACCCAGAACGCACCCGTTCACAAGTACTGCTGCATCTGTTTTCACTGGTGGGAGCACTGTTTCCGCTGGCAGTGATGGTTTGGGTGTACGTTCTGTTTCCAGACCAGACCGATTCGAATCCTGTGCTGCAAGTCCTGCGGTATTTGTATGATCTGCCGGCACCGCTGTCCTTCCTGCCCAAACTGGCAGTGGCATTTTGTGCCATGACATGGTGCTATACCATGGTACGCACTTGCAGCTGTGTACCCATTTCCCAAACCGGCAGTACCCCGCAGCAGGCGGCAAAACAACAGCTGACCATGCTGTGGCTCTCCCTGCCGTTTTTCCTGCTGATGCTGGTTTCCGGTGTCATTCTGCTTGTGTACCTGCTCAGTTTCTGGTGGATATTTGCACTGCTGGTTCTGATGTTCGGCATTATTTTCCTGCCGGCAATTATTTTCGGAGCCGTGATGCTGGGATATGTGACACTTCTGATGGCTCTGCCCCTGCTGCTGTATCTTGTCGCCCTGCTGATTCCCTATGTCATGGGCATTGTCTACGGCAGCCGGTACCTGATCGCCTGTGCTCCCTGTCTGGGCTGGAAAAAGCCCTGGCGAATCTTTTTGCAGGTGGTCATGTGTCTGCCGTGGCTGCGGTGGATCGTGACAGCGATCACTATGGAAAAGATGCGGAAAATACATTAAGGCAATACCGCACAAAGATTGTGCGGTATTGCCTAAACTAAAACGCCTCGGCAAACGGAATTTTTACCGTTTGCCGAGGCGTTTTATACGATCTATGAAAGTTTTATCCCACAGCGTGAGCATCGTCCAGCTGTTCCAGCTGTTTCTGATACTCCTCCAGCGACAGGGCAGTTTTGGCATCTTTCACCTGCGGGCTGGCTTTATAGCGATAATCCTCGATGCTCTGCTCGTCCAGCCGGAAAAAGCCCTCTCCGGCGGTGAGATCGTAATAGCCGTAAGCCGACTGTGCTTCGTTCTTCATCTGGTAGGCGTAGATCTGCACTTCTTCCAGCGAATTCCCCTCTGTCAGATAATCCTGTGCAATATACTCCGTGTCCATGTGACAGCTGTTGATGAAAAAGCCCAGTTCTGTTTCCGAGCCGTAGATCTGGGTATGGGCACCGTTTCCACAGCCCTCCACCTGTACCGGCTGTTTGTCCGCATCGGCTGTCCAGACGTAGAGGGCATAATCCGCTTCGCTGTAGCCTGTCCGGACGATCAGTTCCGGTGTGCCGTCCTTGTCCATGTCATAGAGCACATAGGTGAACGGCTGAAGCATATCGTCACTTTCCAGATCTTTCTGATACTGTTCCACATAGTACGCGATCACATTGGCGTAAGGGTCTACCCCATCTGCGGAGAATTCCAGCTTCGGGGCATCGGTGAACACCGGCGTGGTTTCCGGTCTGGTGTCCTTTGTCAATTCCTCTGCACTGTGGATTCGGGTGCAGCCGCCGGACACGATACCGGCAAGCAGCACTGCTGCCAGAATGATCGCTTGTGTATGCCGCATGAAAACGCCTCCTTATTCCACCGGTTTCCGCACTACGCTGCCTGCGGGGAATGCCGTTTCACAGGCAATGGAGCACTGCATCATGGCATGATTTGCGGTTTCGATAGATTCGCCGTCCTCGTTTTCCAGCCCCTGTGCAGCCACCGTCACCGGCGGCTGTCCGGCAGCCACGATTTCCAGAGAATCCCCCGCAAAAAAGCGGTTTCTCTGGGTGAGGTACAGTCTGCCCTGTTCCCAGCGGTTGACCACTGCCACCACGTCACAATTCCGGACATAGCTGCTGTCGGCGTATCGCTGGGCAGCGTTTTCTCTGCCGTAGAAAAAGCCGGTGCAGTATTCCCGATGACTGACCTGTACCACTTCCCGCAGTGCCCATTCCGGTGCCGGCTGTCCTGCCATTGCCGCGTCCAGAGCCGCACGGTAAGCGTTGGTGATAATTGCCACATAGTACGCCGACTTGTTCCGCCCCTCGATTTTCAGGCTGTCCACACCGGCGTCCAGCAGTTCCTGCAAATGGTCGATCATGCAGAGGTCTTTCGCGTTGAAAATATAGGTGCCCTCGTCGGTTTCCTCCACAGGGAAATACTGTCCCTCCCGCTTGGATTCCACCACGTGATAGTTCCAGCGGCAGGGCTGTGCACAGGCACCGCGGTTGGCATCCCGTCCGGTGAGATAGGCGGACAGCAGACAGCGTCCCGAAAAGGACATGCACATGGCACCGTGGACAAACACTTCCAGTTCCATTTCCGCCGGAATCTTTGCCCGAATACCGGCGATCTCCTCCAGCGAAAGCTCCCGTGCCAGCACGGCACGTTTCACGCCCATATCATACAGAGCCTGACAGGTGGCATAGTTGACAATACCGGTCTGGGTGGACATGTGGATCTCCATATCCGGTGCAAGCTTCCGAGCCGTTGCCAGAAGCCCCAGGTCTGCCAGAATCAGGGCATCTGCTCCGGCTTCCTGTGCCTCCCGCAGGAACTGGGGAAATGTGGGAATTTCCTCGTTGCGAGGCAGGGTGTTGCAGGTGAGGTATACCTTTTTCCCGTACTGATGTGCCAGTGCAACGGCTTCGTGCAGCTGTTCCGCACTGTGAAAATTGCTTGCCGCCGCCCGCATACTGAAGCTTTCCCGTCCCAGATACACCGCATCTGCCCCGTAATCCAGAGCCCCGCGAAGGCGTTCCAGATCGCCGGCAGGTGCCAGCAGTTCCGGTTTATTCTTCTGTGTCATTGCTTTCCTCCTCGCTGCTTTCCGCAGCTGCGGCTGCTTCCTGCTGTTCCTGCACTTTCTGCTGGTTGGCTTCGTGCTCCTGCAAGGTTTCCGCAAAGTAGGTTTCCTTGGTGTCAATGTTGGAGTAGAAGAAATAGTAGTTGGTGTTGTCCGGATAGAGTGCCGCGTGAATGGCTTCGCTGCCCGGATTGCAGATCGGGCCAGCCGGCAGACCGGTGCACTGATAGGTATCGTAAGAGGTATACAGATCCTGATTGTAGGATTCGCTGTGAGGCTTGATGACTTCTTCCACATACTTGGTGGTGGGGTCGGACTGGAGCAGCGGATACTCGGTGGCATTGTTCAGACGATTCCAGAATACGGAAGAGATCGTCGTCATCTGCTCGGTGTTCCCTGCCTCTGCCTGGATCATCGATGCCAGCGTAATGGTCTGATCCAGCGAAATATGCAGAGCATCCATGCGGTCATACATGTCCTTGGTGATCTTGTCGTTGAAGTTCCCCAGAATCTTCTGGCAGACCAGTTCCACGTCCATTTCCTGATAGAATGTATAGGTATCGGGGAACAGATAGCCCTCCATCTGATAGAACTTTTCGTCCTGGAAGCTGGGCAGATAGTCCTCATAGGCATAGCCGAACTTCGCACTGTGGTTAAAGTAATCCAGAAATTCGTCGGCATCGCAGACGTTGTTTTCTTCCAGCAGATCTGCGGCATCTACCAGACGCATTCCCTCCGGAAATGTCACAGATACCGACAGCGAACTGTCCATGGGATCACTGATCAACTCGCTCAGAATGGTTTCATACGCCATGTCCGGACGCAGTTCGTGGTCGCCGGGCTTGATGTCCTTGTCCTTGTCGCTCATGCCCACGATAAAGACAAAAAAGTCCGGCTTGGTAATGATCCCCGAATCCTGCAAAGTCCCTGCGATCTCTTTCATGGTAGCACCCTGCGGAATGGTAACGATCTTGGTGGAACTGTCGCTGTTGATGCCCAGAAGATCACGCCCGTAGACGATCAGGGCACTGGACAGCAGAATGGACACGCCAATGATGATAATAATCATTGCCAGTGCACTGATGACACGATGCTGTTTCCGCTTTTTGCGGGGACGCTTGGCGGTGTTGGCAGTGGTGCTATGTACCGATTCCGGACGAAACGGCTGGCTCTCCCCTTCCAGATCTTCATACAGCGGGTCATTTTCCAATACCGGCTGCCGGGCGGTGAACACCTGATCCGTATTCCACCGGGCACTGTTGAAAAGAACAGTGCGGTTGTCGGGCTCCGGTGCCGGTGTTTCCGCAGCCGGCTGCTGCTGTGTCTGCGGTGCTGCCGCAGGACGTACCGGTTCTGCCGGTGCCGACCGGGCTGCCGGAGCAGCGGGAGCCGGTTTTGGCGGTTCCGGATCCCGTGCCGGTGCGGGCTGAGGAGCCAGCTGGCTCCTGGGGGCTGCCGTTTCCCGCAGGATCTCATTCAGCAATTGATCGCGGTTGAAGTCTTTGTTATCCATTCCATACCTCCAGCGAAGATTCTGTAGCAATACCGTCCAGACGCTGGTCTGTCGGTTCCGTGGGCACACAGTCCGTGAGAAACGGTGTCAGTGCACAGCCGATTTTCAGCAAAAAGGGATACGCCGCCAGAAAGCGGTCGTAATAGCCGGCACCATAGCCCAGTCTGCTGCCCTTTCGGTCAAACGCCAGCCCCGGCACCAGACACAGCGGTGCCTGCTCCGGCTGGGGCGTGATGACCGGCAGCGTTTCCTGCGGTTCTGCCACGCCGAAGCTGCCAGAGAGCAGCTGCTGTTCCAGCGGCACTTCCCTGTTCAGCTGGTGAAATGCCATGCGGCGTTCCGGCAGACAGCGGGGCACGGCAACAATTTTACCGTCTGCCAGAGCCTGCCGGAGAATGCCCCGTGTTTCCGGTTCCTGCGGCAGGGCAACAAAACAAAACAGCTGGCGGCAGTTCCGGTAATACGAACTTTCCAGAAACCAGCGGCAAAGCCGCTGTTCCCCTGCGGCTTTTTCTTCCGGCGGCATTGCTTTGCGGCGGCGACGCATTTCCTGCCGGAGAGCCTGTTTTGCCGCAGTCTGCTCAATCACAGAGAATGGACCCGCGAATCTGCTGCTGGGTTTCTCTGCCGCATACGGCTCCCACCAGTTCCAGACCGAAATCCACTGCCACGCCGGCACCCCGTGCGGTAATGATCTTGCCGTCCCGAATGACACCGTCGCTGCCGATCTCCGCTCCGGTCAGTTCCTTTTCGAAGCCGGTATAGCAGGTAGCAGTCTTTCCGTTCAGCACGCCCTTGTGTCCCAGAATAGAGGGAGCAGCACAAATCGCACCGATCCAGCGGTCATTGGCAACGCAATAGTCAATGGCAGCCTGCACCACCGGAGAAGCTTCCTCGTTCAGCGTGCCCGGCATGCCGCCCGGCAGCACGATCATATCCATATCGCCGCCGATCTGCAATTCCTCTGCGGTGATGTCTGCGGTCACGGGAATGTGGTGCGAGCCGGTGACGATCTTTCCGGTCACGCCTACGGTGGTCACTTCCTGCTTGGCACGGCGGAGCATATCCACCGGTGCAAGAGCTTCGACTTCTTCAAATCCATTGGCAAGAAATACATAAATCATAGTGATGATCCTTTCTGTATGTTGAGGCAGCACTGCACGAAACCCGTCTGTGGGCTTTGCACGCAGTCTGACATCAAAGTTTTGTACAGTGCTGTTTTAAAATTTCCGGAGAAAGGCTTTCAGCACAGTTCCTCCGGCGTATGACAAGTTGCCGTCCATTTTTCCAGCAGCAGTTCCGGATAGTAGGACAGCTTCGACTTCCGCAGTCCGGCAATGCCCAGATCTTCCTCCCGATTCAGATAGGTGTAGTCCATGGCAAAGTGTGCCGCGAATTCCCGTGCCATTGCCGGATACGCCCCATGATAGCGGGTGTCCGCCTTTTCAATGTGCACGCCGAACACATTGCTGCAAATGGGTTCCCCGATAGAGAACGCCGCCAGCCTGCCGTCTACCCGCAGCACGCCGCCTTTCAGTTCCAGTGCGGAAAAATTCTCGAAAAAGGTGTGAATGGCGTACTGCTCCGCCACGCTGGAAGCATCGGTATAGCCGTCCTTGGCGTTATAGCTTTCCGCTGCAAAGGCAATGCACTCGGCAAAGTCGTCCGGTGTCATCTCCGAGAAAACCGGAGCATACCTGGCAAACTGGGCAATATGATTTCGCTTTTTGTGATACTTCTTTCCGGAGAGTGCCACAAAGTCGGCGGTGCGATAGAGATAGTCCGCACTGTCGCGGTCGTTTTCCAGCGTGAACTGTTCCGGAAATACCGCTTGCAACAACGGCAGGCTCTGCTGCGTCAGGCCGGTAATCACCAGCGGTTTCTGCATTGCCGCCGCATATGCCGCCATTGCCGCGATCACCTGTTTCAGGTCGCCCGTTCCGCTGGGGAACGAAAAATGCGGCGTGCCGTCCGGCGTATCGAATGCACAGATCAGATAGAACCCCTCAAAGGCACAGATGCGGGAATCCGCCCCGCGGCACCATGCCAGATTGTTGGCGAAGCTGTATTCGCACCCCATGAAATCGGACTGCCGCAGAGCCGTCTGGATCCACGGACGGTCTGCCAGAGTGATCTGCCGGAAATTCAGCATGCAAATGCCTCCTGTATGCGTCGGTATAATTCGTCCCGAATCTGTTCTACCGGATAAAGCTGTCTGCCGTCTGAAACCTCCACGAACTGCCACCCCAGCTTTTCGCCGGCATAGCGGGCAGCACAGTCGCACTGTTCCAGATAGGCAAGGTCTGCCTCGTGAATGTCTTTTTTCGAAGCATCCCCGTCATAGCGTTTGGCGAGAAGCTTCTGGGAAAGTTCCAGCGGCAGGGACAGAAACAACACCAGATTCGGCTGGGGCAGTCCCAGTTTACAGTACTCATAATCCTCCAGCCATTCCAGATACCCGTCCCACTGCTCCTGCGGCAGCTTGCTCATCTGGTGAATGGCGTTGGACGTGGTATAGCGGCTGGCGAGGATCAGTTCCCCAGCCGTGTAGTTCTTTTCCCAGTCCAGCTTATAGTTGGCGTAGCGGTCTACGGCGTAGAAGCTGGAAGCGGCATAGGCGTTCACGCCGTCCGGCGTGTCGGAAAAATCGCCGCGGAGATACATTTTCACCAGTGCGGCAGAGGGCTTGTCATACATGGGAAAGCTGATCGGCTTTACCGTTTCGCCCTGCTCCGTCAGCAGCTTGCCCAGTGCGGCAAACTGGGTGGACTTTCCGCAGCCGTCCAGCCCGTCCAGCACGATAATTTTACCTTGTTTCACCATGGATCACCTCAAATTTTTCCCGTACTTCCTTCGCCTTGCCGCAGCTCATCTTGCCCTCGGCACAGCCGCCGCAGTAGCAGGACGGACCGGCGGTGCGGAACAGGGCAGGAGAAACCTCGCAGCAGAGCCGGAGCATTTCCGTTGCCACTTCCCGAATCTCCCACTGTGCCCGATTGCAGCACCGCAGCCGGAAAAAGTTCCGGAGACTGCGGACATTCATGGTCAGGATCATTTTAGTTTCACAGGCGTTGGGCAGCACATACCGTGCGTCCTCGATTGCCTTTTTCTCCGCCTTAGTGCGGGCTGCCTTTTCGGTGCAGCCCTGTGCCAGAAATTCCGGCACATATTTCGCCGCCAACGCGTCCGCCAGCCGGTTGTAGCTGTCAATGGACTGCTGCATGGCATTTTCGTATTCCCGCAGCAGTTCCGGCTCGGCAGCAATTGCCGGCGGTGTTACAAAGACAAAGTGATCCTGCCGCACATACCGCTGGCTCTGCACGGAAAACGAAGCAATGCGGTGACGGGTCACCTGTGCCAGAAACGAACGGGAAACGCCCTCGATCCCAAATGTAAATGTCACATGTTCTACGGGGCTTTCGTGACCGAATCCCGCCAGCATTTCCACAAACTGTTCTGCACGCTCCTGCGAAATGGACTCCCGCAGAGCCTCTACATCGGTGTCAGAATAACATAGCCGTGCCGCAGCGGCAACGGTCTGTTCCGGCGTGGGGGTATGTGCCAGCAAAACCACCTTCATAGTATCACACTCCTGCTTTTCATATCCGGCAACACCATGCCCGAAGCATGTCGTGCCGTCTGTTTTTATTATACCATAGAACCCGCTTGGTTTCAAGTATTTTTCCAGAGATGCAAAACAGCCGCCGGCAATGTTGCCGACGGCTGTTCGCTACAAAGATTGTACGTCCGATACACAGTCAGATTTTTCGTCAGATGACTTCTCAGGAAACAAAATCCCGGAATATATAATCATCATGATGACCACTCGGCGGGCAAAGAGTTCCCGGCATGGTGTCTATTGTCAGGTCATAGCGATTTTCTGTAAAATAAATGGTATTGCTTGCACCACAGCCCATATGGCATACATCGAACACAGTGAGAAAAGCATCTTCCAGATCCAGAACACCGTCACCATTCACGTCCAGCAAGTTGTAGCAGACTTCCGGCAGCACCTCGTCACAAAAGCCGTTTTCCGAAAGATCTGCACCCTTTTCCAGAGAGTACTGCAATTTTCCATTATTACCAGTACCATCTGCGGCAATGCAATACATCTGATAGTAAACCGTCATCGCGTCCATTCGAAACTTTTTCGCAGTCTGTCCCAGTTCATACACCTGATTCTCATGGATCCAGTCTGCATCGCTCTGGTCAACAACACCGTCACCGTTTACATCTGCCAGCTTCAACTGCTCCGCAGTCAAAGCCTCGTTGTCCACATACAGTGCATGTGTCACCATAGCCGCATCGTGTCCGGTGATGAAACCGTCCATGTCCACATCGCCCAGTGCATACGCTCCCTCAGCACTTGCACTCATAGCAGATACCGGCAATGCCGCCAGTGCCATGACACCTGCAAGTACTGCGGAAATACCCTTTCTGATCTTCATAAATAAAACCCCTTTCTGGTTGAAAATGTGATAAATCTCTGTCGTTTTAACAGCCATTTACCTAATTTTATTATAATGGTTTTTTCTTGATTTGTCAACCTTTCCAACACGTGATATTACACAAACTTTTCTCTGCAAATTCAGCACATCTCACAAACAAAAGCGGTGTTGCTTTTGCAGCACCGCTCAAAAATGTTTTATTTCTGTTCTGCCTGCTCCGACAAGGGCTTGTCGTCCGGCGTTTTGGCTTCCGGATGATCGTCATAGTCCATTTTCCGCACGTGATACTGCACATCTTCCAGCAGCTTCCGGTTGGCTGCCACGGTATCCCCCAGCAGACCAATGGTAATGGTCTGGAATCCGATCATCATCAGGGACGATGCCAGAATCAGCGACTGCACATGGCCGTGTCCGCCGCCCATGCAGAAGTACACCAGAAAACGGACTCCCACAGCAACGCCCAGCAGGAACAGGATCGTTCCCAGAACGCCGAAGAAATGCAGCGGGCGGTACATTGCCGTAGAGCGAATGATTACCGATGCGGAACGCTTCATATACCGCCACATGCTGGAAAACAGACGGGAGGGGCGGGTTTCCGGATTGGTGCGGATCGGCACCGAAGCCACTGCCATTTTGCTCTGTCCCGCCTGAATAATCGTTTCCAGCGTGTAGGTATACTCGTTGACCACGTTCATTCGCATGGCAGTTTCTCTGGAATATGCCCGAAAGCCGGACGGTGCGTCCGGTACGTCAGTGTTCGAAGCCACCCGTACCACCCAGCTGCCCAGATGCTGGAATTTTTTCTTTTTCCACGAAAAGTGTTCGGTTTCGTCAATGGGACGTTCGCCGATGACCATATCCGCCTTGCGTTCCAGAATCGGACGCACCAGCTTTTCGATGTCCTCGCCGCGGTACTGGTTGTCTGCGTCGGTGTTGACGATAATGTCCGCACCCAGCCGCAGGCAAGCGTCCAGACCAGCCATAAAGCCCCGTGCCAGACCCTTGTTCCGCCGGAACGACACGACATGGTGAAATCCCAGTTCTCTCGCCCGCTGTACCGTCTTGTCCTTGCTGCCGTCGTTGACGATCAGATACTCAATGGTATCGATGCCGTCAATGTGACGGGGCAGGTCATTGTACGCCAGTTCCAGTGTTTTCTCCTCATTGTAACATGGTACCTGAATGATCAGTTTCATATACTTCTTCCCTTTCTCCATATTTCAGAGCCGCTTATGCCGCTTCGAATTCCACATCCTGCAACGGGATTCCCAGCTCCCGTTCATCGTCCTCCATCACACAGCTGCCCTTCCAGAGTTTCGACTGGAATGTAACAATGTTCGAGCCGTCGTGCAGGACTTCCTTGGACACCGACAGCGTATACTCACCGTCGTTTTGCTGGTCATCCAGCGTGATCGTTCCAATGTCGTTGCCGTTTACCAGCACATGCACCACATACGGATTCTGGTGGATCTGGTACAGCGGCACGGCTCCGCCCAGCGAAACCGTCATATTGTAATCCCGCTTTTGCAGGTCACACTGCACGGAAGCGTTCTCGCTGCCCGACCAGCAGAAGTTCCCTTCCAGCGGATAGAACCCATAATATGCCGTATTGGCACAGGTGCTTGCCGGATAGGACATGTTCTGTTCCTCGCCCCAGTACGCATACAGGGAAACCGTATAGCTGACTTCCTGATAGGACAGCGGGAACATGATGATGCGTCTGCCGGTATTGCCGTAGTTTTCATCTGTGCTCTGGGTAATGGTATTGGTGTATACCTGCTGGAACTGATGCTCAAAGGAATCGTTCCACTTGCCGTTCCCCAGATAGTACACATGGTCATACTGCCCAGCCAGTTCTGCCGCCTGTGTTTCCGGATCTTCCATTTCCGGATACATTGCCGCACCGGTGGTGGCACGCAGCGTCAGATACAGTGTCCACATGTCGTCGTCGCCGACGATCACGCAGTCATCAGAATCGATCTCATTGGACAAGTCCTCCAGCACCGACCATGTCATGCGGGTGTCGTCCTGATGCGTCGCCAGAAAATAGTCAAAGGGCGAAACAAACAGCAGGCATGCCGTCATCACCGGCAGCGTCACTCTCGCACGGAGTTTGTCCAGTGTCATTGCCGCAAACACGGCGGCAATGGGCATAAACGGTGCCAGATAGCGACCATAATAATAGTAGAATTCCACCTCTGTCCGCAAAAATGCAGAGTACACCACCACGCAGTAACATGCGGCTACCAGTATCACCAGATGCTTGGGCGTTTCCAGATAGGTTTTCGGGCGAATCACACCCACTACCCACGCAATGGGCAGCAGGAACAAGCCCGAACCACAGACAAATCCCCACAGGGTGTTCCCCTGCAATTTCGGCAATGGATTTTCTGCGGTAAGCACCTTTGCACCGATGTACAGCACCAGTGCCACCAACAGGAATTCCACCAGCACCACTGCAATTTTGGAGTGCTGCACCCGCTGCATATAGGCTTCCGTGGAAGTGTCCCGATTTTTCCGGCAGATCAGGAAATAGACCAGACACAGGTAGATTCCCACAGCCACCAGCCCCACGTCGCACAGCAGCGGCACCAGCACCGGCAGATCTTTCGGGGAGATCCCTGCCACGAAAAACGGGCGGTAGTTGTTCATGGTGTAGAACGGCTGGACATGCCGCATGGCGAAAAAGCTGATGCAGTAGCCCACAAGTGTCACCGGCATGAGAATCGCAAAGCTTTTCCGGCGGGTGATCCAGAACATGCCGCCATAAAGCACCACAAACAGCGGTATCATGGTATAAATCGACACGTGAAAGCACGAAAAAACAGCAATGGGAATGATCGAAAGCCATTGCCGATAAGGGTGTTCCTCATCTGTCAGCAAATAGAGGAACAATACCAGCAGCACCGCCAGAAAACTTTCCGTCAGAGCGGACTTTTCCACCCAGACCACGATTGGCGAAGCCGCGAATACTGCACAGGCAAGTGCACTGCTGCTTTTCCGAATTTTCAAATTTTGGCAAAGAAAAAACAACAAAAAAATAGTACAGCCATAGCATAAGGTCTGTACCCCCTGCATATTTGCCATACCGAAGATTTTTCCCCACATTGCCAGCATCGATGCATAGGTGGGGATTCCGTGATAGATGCCGGAAACCGGACTGACATTGCGGTCATAGACTGTAGCGGGATAATCCTCTGTTTCCAAGTCGTATCCCACCAAGTAGGAAAACACCTTGTCGTGAAACAATTCCTGCTGCTCCTTGGAAAGCGTATGATATTCCGCAAAGTCCTGCTGGCGGTCTGTGATGCCGTTCAGGAAGTTGACCGCCACCGTCTGATACACGCCCTCGTCCTGTCCCATGCCAAACAGCTCATGTTTGAATGCCACCAGCACAAAACCGCCGGCAAGCACCACCGCAGGAATCCAGTAGGCACGCACGTTCCATGAAATCCGCACCAGCTGTTTCCACGGGGTCTTGTCCCGCAGCTTTCGTACCAACACTGCCGCAATGCCTACCAGCAGTTCCACAGAAACTGCCGCAATGACACAACGCCGCAGCGAAAACTGATCCAGTACAAAAAGCCCCATGCCGGAAATCACCCATGTGCAGAGCCAGTAAACCACGCCCAGCACCAGAAGTTCCAGCACGTTGGTCTTTTTCCACCAGACACCAACTGTCAGTGCCGCCAGTACAACCCCCAGCAGCACTGCTCCTGTAAATAAACTCATCCCTTTTCTTCTTCCTCCACTGCGTTTTCCGCGTCAGTCTTTCTCCGGACTGACCCACTCTATGATCTGCTGAAAACGCTGCATGATACTCTCCCAATCGTAATATGCCGTGATGTATGCCCTCGCATTGGCACACAGCTGCATATACTCCACGGGGTGCTGCATCAGATATTGCAGGGCACCCTCGAACTCAAAATAACTCTGATAGAACAAGCCACCGTTGCTCTTTTTGCAGTGTCCCTGCAGCACCGGACTTCCTCCGTTGACCAGCACCGGCACAGACATTGCCATAGATTCCAGCAGCGTCATGGAAACGCCCATCTGTCGGGACGGAATGACCACGGCTTTGGCTCCGGCAATGGCACTGAACTTTTCGTTCTCCGGCAAAAAGCCCAGTGCCAGAATATCCGGATGCTCCGGAATCCGGCAGATCTTCTTTCCCGCCAGCACCAGCTTCAGCTTGCTGCCGGTCCGCTTCTGGAACTCCATGAAGTACCGCATCAGCATGGGGCATTCCTTTTTTTCGTCCACCTGCCCCACATAGAGCAGATATTCGCCGTCCAGCCCGTACTGCCGCCGGAATGTGCCGGTGTCCACCTGCCGCGGCACGTCCATGCCCAGTCCCATTACGGCACAGGGAATCGGCTCTGACAGCGGAAACCGCCGGCGAACCAGCAGGCGTTCTTCCTCCGACAAAAAGACAAACGCCCGCGGCTTCTGGTACAGGCTTTCCAGTGTGGAAAACCGCAGGAACGGGGTATCCTGTGCCATAGGGATAAAAATCGCCCGATTTCCCGCCAGCGGCAGTCCGGCATAAGTCAGATAGTTGGCATCGGACAGAAACAGGATCGCTCCATAAGTTTCCCGATACCGCTGCAAATAGCGGATCAGAGCCGGTGCATAGGGACCGTGTTTTTCGAACCACTCTTTCTCTGTTACCAGATTGGATCTGCCCTGTGCCAGTTCTGCCAGATATGCCTCGTCGAATGCCTGAAAATCTCTGGCACGCATCTGCTGCACGGAGAACCGGCGTACTGTGACACCGCGAATCATCTCCACGTCCCGCACATACCAGTCTTTCCATGTGGCACTGTCCACTGCCTTGGTGGTCAGCACCTCCACTTCATACCGGTTCGCCAGATGTTCTGCAATTTTTCGGGCATAGGTTTCGCTGCCGCCGCTGATCTCCAGCCCGTACCGCGGGTGAACCAGTGCGATTCGCTTCATGCTCTCACGCTCCCATCAGCTTCTGGAAAAATGTCCGGTATTTTTCCACGATCACGTCCCACTCGAAGTTTTCCCGTACAAACGCCCCGCCGTTGGCACCCAGTTCTGCGGCTGCCTCCGGATTTTGCAGGATGTACTGCACACAGCCCTCGAATTCAAAATAATCCTTGAAATACAGACCGCCGTTGGAACGCTTGGCGAAATCCTTTGTCACGGCACACTGGGACGAAACCAGCACCGGTCTGCCGCAGAGCCAGCTTTCCATAATGACCAGCGAAAAGCTTTCGTTATGAGAGGGCTGACAGAGCAGTGCTGCCGCCGCCATGGCGTTGTACTTGTCCTGCTTGGAAACGAAGCCCAAGTCATAAACATCGTCTTTCACCGATTCCGGAATGGCAATATCGCCGCCGCCGATCAGCACCAGCTGAAGGTCGTCCTTCTGCCGCTGTTTCCATTCGGCAAAGTACCGCAGCAAAGTGTGGACGTTTTTGCCCACGTCCTTTCTGCCGGCGTACAGGAGAAAGGGCTTATCGATATGGTACTGTTTCCGGAACGTTTCCGCATCAGACTGAATCCTGGTATCCATACCGATACCCATGCAGATCTGCTCGGTGGTGGTGAAGTCGTACACCCGATTTGCCAGTTCCATTTCCGGCATAGCATTGTAGATCATGCCCCGTGCTTTCACATACGCCTGCCGGAACAGCCGCATGTACACATAGGCTTCGTCATGGAAACAGGGGATCAGCACCGACTTTTCCGGACAAACCTGCATGCCGTAGTATGTCGTACCGAACATATACGGAATAAAGACAAACAGACCATACTCGTCGGCAGTATCCCGCATGTACTCATACAGCTGGGGACTGTTGACCATTTCCTCCACGAAGATCTGTTCTTCCTTGGGAGAGATCTGCTTGCCGTCCATCAGCTTCCGGTTCACGCGGTCAAAAGCGGCAGTGTCCCGCCGCCGCACCGGAAACCGGCGAACCGTGATGTTCCCCACCACGGCAGTTCCTGCGGCGTAATAGTTTTCATTCCAGTCGGCGGTGAATTCCTTGACACATGTAGTCAGGATCTCCACTTCCATACCTGCCTGCTGCAAGTGTGCAGTGACTTCCCGCAGTTCCATTTCTGCACCGCCGGGAATATTTTCTCCAAACCACGGAATAACGAATCCAATTTTCTGCATGACGATATGACCTCCTGCCAATGTACCGCGTTCTGCGGCGTACCTTCTCAAAGACAGCACTGCACCAAACCCGCCTGACGACCGGAAGTACATCTTACGCACCGGCTTTGTGCGGTACTGCCCAAAAATTTTTTCCCCTATAATGATTTTTAGGAAACACTGAATAAAGCTTGTGCGTAAGATGCGTAAGTCAGATTTTTCGGCAGATTGCCTAGAAATTCCGCAGGCATACTGCCGTATGGCAAGGGATTTCTGGGCAATATGACGGAAAATCTGCAAGCAGATTGCGTGCAAAGCCGTCAGGCGGGCTTTATGCAGTGTTTCCTTTACTTCCGCTTTTTCGAAACCGGCGGAACGGTGTCGATAAACTGCTGCAGCTGTCTCTCGAACACCTTTCGAATTTCCGGATAGGCGAATTCCTGCTGCCGCCGGTGCTGTTCTGCCACGATCTCCCGCCGCAGTTCCGCATTGCGGAGCACATGGTCTGCCGCCAGTGCCGCTTCCATGGGATCATTGGTGGGCAGCAGAATGCCGCTTCCGCCCAGCGTATCGGAAATTGCCGACGAATCGTATGCCAGAATCGGCAGATTGAAGTACATCGCTTCCACCAGCGGCACACAGAAGCCCTCGTGGTCGCTCATGCACAGGAACAGGTCTGCCAGATGATAGTATGCCAGAATCTGTGCAAAAGGAATGTGCCCCGTAAAGACCACGTTGTCCAGTTCCAACGCTCCCACATAGCGGCGAAGGCGGTGGTAATACCGTTCCATGCCGTTGTACGAACCCACGATGAACAGGCGGGACTTGGGATTGCAGTACTTCTTATAGCAGTAAAACGCCCGAATCACGTCCTCCTGCTTCTTGTTCGGAGCCACACGGCCGACGAAAATGAAATTGGTGTAGCCGTCGTCCTGATAGTGTTCCATGACGGACTGATCCGGTGTCTTGGCGTAGTCAGCAAAGGGGATCAGGATCGGACGCACGGTAATGGGGCAGCGGTAGTTCAGTTCCCGCAGCACATCGCCGTTATAGGCGGAGTCTGCCATACAGCCGTCCACCTTGTCTGCCAGATGACAGAGTCCACGCATGCCGTATTCTGCCGATTCCATTGCCGCCTCGTTATAGCCTTTGAAGAAGCGGGGCGGAGTGATGTTGTGGAATACCATGAGTTTCCGGCAGGGGTACTTCTCCAGAGAAAAGTTCAGTTCCGAACCGGTGGACATGTGATACAGAATCACGTCCTCGCCGGAAAGGCGGGGCATTTTCTCCACCTGCTGTGCAGTGCCCTCCGGCAGTCTGCCATCAATGACTTCTGCATAGATGCCAGTCTGATAGCCCATGCCGCGAATGACCTTGTCCAGTGCACGGACATCGTTTCCGATCGCATCGCCCATGGCAAGGGTAGGCAAAAGCTGCAATACTTTCATCGAGCGTCCTCCCCGTTCAGCTTCGCCTGTAATGCGGCGATCTGTGCCTGCATCTGTTCCATGGCGATCTTGGTGTTCTTCTGCTGGAGTTCCAGTGCCTCCACCTTATCCAGCAGTTCCTTGGTGCTGTGCATGCGGGATTCCCGAATGTACAGCTCCACCTGCTGCTCTGCCTGTGCGATATTGGCATTCAGGCTGCTCTGCTCTGCCGCATAGGGCTCCACATAGAAGCTCATGAATTTCCGCAGGACTTTCTTGAAAAAGACTGCCACGGGATTTCCTGCCAGAGGACGATACGGGTCTACGCGGTGGTGTTCGCTGATATACTGCACGTTGCCGCGGAGCATGTCCGCATCGAACCGTTCCACATAGATCCCTGCATCTGCATCTGCGGGGACATCGGCAAACGACAGCATGTCACTGCTGTATCCCTTTTCCTGAATTTCTGCCCGAATTCCGGACATGATCTCTTCTACATTTACGCTCATTGCTGCGATACTCCTTTACCCTTCCAGCGAAACGCCGGTGATTTTTTCATAAAACTGCTTGTCCAGAAAAATCGAGTTGATACCCGTAAAGGCATATTCCACATACCCCTTTTCCTGCATGAACCGCAGGATCTCCGGATTCTTCTTTCCCGCCACCAGCTGTTTGGAATAGGGGATCATTTCAATGATCATGGTGGTGGGACGATATTTTGCAAAGTCGATGCTGCGGAGGATCTCCATTTCCATGCCCTCAATATCCAGATTCAGGATCTTCGGGGCACCGCCCAGCTGTTCCATGAGGTCGTTGACCGCCACGGTCTGCATGGGAATAGTTTCCAGCACCCGCACTGCCGGATTGGCACGGAGCACCTCGGAAACATCTCCCGGAGCCGAAAGCCCGTCGGCACTGAGCACATGGAAGTCCAGCGTTTCGCCGGAAACCGGACCGACACAGGCGTTGATGACCTGATCTTTCGGTCTTGCCCGCCGCAGTTCCTCTGCCAGCTTCGGATTGGCATCGACCAGAATGCCGGTGGCTCCCTGCTGATAGAAGAACCAGGTGTTGCTCATATCGCAGGGGTGATTGGCACCCAAATCCAGATAATTGCATTGTGAAAGCGGAACACCCAGCATGACAAAGATGTACATGAGAATGGCATCTTCGCCTGCCTGTGAATAGCTTTTTTTGTTGAACAGCTGAAGTTCAGACGGCAGCAGCAGACCCGCTTCTCTCATGCCGTCCTCTGCCCACTCCATACGCCGCTGTAAGTCATTTGTCTGTCCCGCAGTCTGCTGCAGCTGGGCATCGATGTTGTTGCGATGCTCGTCCTGTGCGGCAGCGTGCAGTTCCAGATGATCCAGCCGTTCCTGCGATGCCGTGTTGAATTGCTGTTGCTGTGCGTCTTGTGCTTCCCTTTCTTCTCTCTCTTTTTCCATTTGTGCCAGCTGCATCTGCTGCGTTTTCACCTGCTGTTCCAGCATCTGAATGTGCTGCTCCAGCAGATACGCACCAGTCGCCCGATACAGACAGCGGCGAAAAAACCCTTTTTTCACAATATCGCTCATTCTTTTTTATTCTCCTGTCTTGCGTTCCAGTGCCTTTCCGTCCACGAACCACTGGGACTCCAGCCGGCAGACACCAATGTCCCGATGCTCTGAAGTCACGGCGAACGCCTGAATCCGGCGAATGTCATCGTAATAGGTGCCGTCCGGTGCATGGACTGCCACGTCCAGAAAATAGCGTCCCGGCAGCAAATGATTGCGGAACCGCACTTCGATCTCGCCGTCGGGCTGCAATGCCACCCACGAGTCCGATTCGATCTCCACATTGGTGCCGTAACAGTGGACACTGTCCTCCCGAAAGATCCCGTACCCGAAGTTGCCCTTGGGTGTCTTTTCCGGTTCTACGCAATGATATTTGAGCCGCAGGGTGATCTCGTCACCGGTGCGGAACACATACTTGGATTCGCCGCCCTCGTCCAGCAGGGCGGCATCTGTAAACTGTACCTGACCGGTTCCCAGACGAACTGCCGACTTTTCACAGAATGCCGGCAGTTTCTGCTTGGAGAGCTTTTCTGCATCTGCGGTTTTCTCCTCGGCAGGCGTTTCCGCAGATTCCTCTGCGGCTTTTTCGGCTTCTTCTGCGGCAGCGTGTTCTTTCTGGCGGTCAGCTTCTTCCCGTTCCAGACGGATCTGTTCCATTTCGGACAGATAGTGCTCGTCCACGTACTTGGGAACGCCTTCTTCCTTGATCAGACCGTCCTCGATCCAGATACACCGGTCGCAGATCTGTTCGATCTGTCCCATAGAGTGGGACACGATCACAATGGTAGTACCTTCTGCCTTGATCTCCTGTAGCTTCTGGAAGCACTTTGCCTGAAAGTTGACATCGCCTACCCCCAGAATCTCATCGATCAGCAGCACATCTGCGTCCACGTTGATCGCTACGGAAAAGGCGAGCCGCATGTACATACCGGAAGAATAGGTACGCACCGGATTATCGATGAACTGTTCCAGTTCGGAAAAGTCGATGATCGTTTGCAGACGGGAATCGATTTCTTTCTTGCTCAGTCCGAAAATGGAAGCATTGGTGTAGATGTTTTCCCGTCCGCTCATATCCGGATGAAAACCGGCACCCAGTTCGATCAGGCTGGACACCCGACCTTTGATGGTGATGGTGCCGCTGTCGGGATAGAGGATCCGTGTCAGCAGCTTCAGCGTGGTGCTCTTGCCGCAGCCGTTGTGTCCGATCAGACCCACGGCTTCTCCACGCTTTACCGTGAAAGAAATGTCCCGCAGCACCTGACGGTTCTCATACCGCCGGCGGTTCCGGAACAGGAGCCGTTCCTTAAAGCTCTGTCCCTTGTCCAGAAACACCTTGAAGTGCTTCTTGACATGATCCACAATAATTGCATTTTCCTGTTTGCTCTCTGCCGCCATTACAATTCCTCCGCAAAGCCCTTTTTCAATTTTCCGAACGCCAGCATACCCAGCACCAGGAACAGGGCTCCCAGCACGACTGCCTCCAGCAGACTGGTCAGATCCGGCACCTGAGCGTAGTACAGCACATCCCGATAACAGCTGATGACCGAGGACATGGGGTTGATGTGATAGACAAACCGCAGCTTCTCCGGAATCATGTCAATGGAATAGAAGATCGGTGTCATGTACATCCACACCATAGTGATGATGCCGAGAATGTGCTCCAGATCGCGGAAATAGACCGTGACTGCCGAGGACAGCATCGCCATGCCCAGTGCCAGAAAATATTCCACTATCATAATCACCGGCAGACACAGCAGAGCCAGCGGGTTCAGCGAAATGCCGGAGATCACCATGACGGGGAAAATGATGAGGAAGCACAGCAGCATGTTGACAAAGCAGCTTGTCACATAGGAGATCGGTATGACTTCCCGCGGGAAGTAGATCTTCTTGATCAGATCCTTCTGTGCCACAATGGAACTGGAGCCGCCGGTGATCGACGAGGAAAAGAAAATCCACGGGATCAGGGCGACAAACAGGTACAGATAATACTTGTCGATGCCGGCTTTCATGATGTAGGTAAACACAAAGGTGTAAACTACCAGCTGCATCAGCGGGTTGATAAACGTCCACAAAAAGCCCAGCACGGAACCTTTATACCGTCCACGCAGGTCTTTTTTCACCAGACTGAAGATCATCTGGCGATACTGATAAATTTCCTTGCAAATTTTCATAAAAACGTCCTGTCTGGGGCTTGCGGTACTGCACTGCTGTTTTCTGCACGGCAAGCCCGAATCAAAGTGTTCGTGCAGAATACACGTATATTTTATTATAACCGATTTCCGCGAAAAAGTCAATGTTTTTCCGGCATTCCGACAGATTGCACAAGAGGCTGCCGCTTTTTCGAAAAATGGAATCGATTTCTCCAAAATTCACGGCAAACAAAAAGCCGGTGCAGAAAAAAACTGCTCCGGCTTTTCTGTTTCACATATGCTGCACCGCGTCAGAACTTACGCTCTGTCTTCGATGTAGTTTACGATGTCGCCAACGGTCTTGATGTTTTCCAGATCTTCGTCAGCAACCTTGACACCGAATTCTTCCTCAACGGACATTACCAGATCTACCAGATCCAGAGAGTCTGCACCCAGATCGTCCTGCATGGAAGCTTCCATTGTCACTTCGTCTTCTTCAACACCCAGCTGATCTACGACCAGTTCCTTCAGCTTGTCAAAAATTTCTTCTTTTGCCATGTTCTTTCTTCCTCCAATAATTTGATGTTGCACCCTCCTGCGGAGGGCGACGTCACCGGCAGAAACCATGACGGGTTTCGCCGTTCAAACCGGCACGGTTTTAGTTTTCTTCAAACACGCCGATTTTCCTAAACTTAGTATACCGTTCTTTTTGCAAAACGTCAATATCTTTTTGTAATTTTTCTGTTATCGTTTCCGCCAAATATTCCTTGATATTTGCCGAGATTTTGTCTATATCGCCCTGTGCCCCTGCTTCCGGCTCCGGAATGATGGCTTCTGCCACGCCAAAACGCACCATATCCTCTGCTGTGATCTGCATGACCTCACAGGCTTCCTGTTCGCGGGAGGCATCTTTCCACAGGATCGATGCGGCTCCGCGGGGAGAGATCACAGAGTACAACGCGTTCTCCAGCATTGCCAGAGCATCGCACACGCCCAGTGCCAGAGCACCGCCGCTGCCGGCTTCGCCCAGCACCACAGAGATCACCGGCGTTTTCAGCATCATGAACTCTGCGATATTTCTGGCGATTGCCTCGCCCTGCCCCCGTTCCTCGGCTTCTACGCCGCAGAACGCACCGGGGGTGTCGATCAGGCAAATGATCGGGCGGTGGAATTTCTCCGCCTGATGTGCCAGACGCAGAGCCTTGCGGTAGCCCTCCGGATGCGGCATGGCGAAATTCGATGCCTTGTTTTCCCGCAGATTTCTGCCCTTGACCTGTGCCAGAATCGTCACCGGCAAGCCGTTCAGTCTGCCGATGCCGCCGATAATGGCACCATCGTCCCCGAAATTCCGGTCGCCGTGCATCTCATAGAAATCTGTAAAGATCCGCGGGATATAATCCCGAACGGTGGGACGGTTTTTGTCCCGTATCAAAAGCTGGCGTTCCCACGCCGTCCGGTGCTGCTGCTGTTGTTCCATTGTCAAGCACCTCCTGCTTCTTGTTCCCGATCGTAGCCGTGGAGTTTCAGCAGATGCGACAGCGTGCTACGCATGCTGCGGCGTTCCACGATCATATCCACAAAGCCCTTTTCCTGCAAAAATTCTGCCAGCTGGAAATTGTCGGGCAGCCGCTGGCGAATCGTCCCCTCGATGACACGTCTGCCGGCGAACCCGATGAGCACCTTCGGCTCTGCCAGAATAATATCTCCCAGCGAAGCAAACGAAGCGGTCACGCCGCCGGTGGTGGGGTCTGTCATGACGGTCAGATACAGCAGTCCGGCATCGTTGTGCTTTGCCACTGCTGCCGAGGTCTTTGCCATTTGCATCAGAGAGATGATACCCTCCTGCATTCTGGCACCGCCGGAGGCTGTGAATGCCACTACCGGCAAGCCTTTTTCCGTAGCGGTTTCAAAGGCACGGGTGATCTTTTCGCCCACCACGCTGCCCATAGATGCCATCATGAAATGGGAGTCCATGATAATCAGCACGGTGCGGGAGCCTTTAATGGTGCACTCTCCGGTGATGACAGCGTCTTTCAGCCCCGTCATGGTCTGGAGGGATTCCACCTTTCTGGCATACCCCGGAAATTGCAGGGGATCTGCACTGTGCATCTCTGCATCATATTCCACAAACGAACCGCTGTCCACCGTCAGCCGCATGCGTTCTGCGGCGGTGAGCCGTGCATGATAGTTGCAGTGGGGGCAGACCTTGTTCAGTTCCTGAAACTTGCTTTCCGGCGTGGTCTGCTGGCAGCGGGGGCACTTGAACACCGGCTCATGTTCCTCCGGTGCATCGTCGTTAAATCGTTTGGTGACGTTCTTGAACAGTTCTTCCAATGCCATGTTACATTCTCACCTTACTTTCCGTTTTCCTTCTCGCCGTTCTTGGAATCCGCAAGGAATTTTTCCAAAAAGGTGTTGTCATATGTACCGGCTTCGAAGTCCTTGTTCTTGATCAGCCGCAGCTGGAAGTCAATATTGGAATCGATGCCGTCCACGATAAATTCCGCCAGTGCCCACCGCATTTTCATGATCGCCTGACTGCGGGTCGGGGCATGGACGATCAGCTTTGCGATCATGGAATCGTAGTACGGCGGAATGGTGTAGCCCTGATACACAGCACTGTCCACACGGATTCCCGGACCGCCGGGGATATGGAGCGACCGGATCTTTCCGGGCGAGGGACGGAAGCCCTGCTCCGGATTTTCCGCATTGATGCGGCACTCGATCGCATGCCCGCGAACCTGAATGTCCTCCTGTGTAAACGGCAGGGGCTTGCCCTGTGCCACCAGCAGCTGAGTCTGTACCAGATCAACTCCGGTGACCCATTCGGTGACAGGGTGTTCCACCTGAATACGGGTGTTCATTTCCATGAAATAGAAGTTCCGGTCGTCGTCTACCAGAAATTCAATGGTGCCGGCGTTGTAATAGCCGCACGCCTTTGCCGCACGGACAGCGGCTTCCTGCATGGCTTTCCGCAGTTCCGGTGTCATCAGCGGGCTGGGGCTTTCCTCCAGCACTTTCTGGTTCCGCCGCTGCATGCTGCAATCACGCTCGCCCAGTGCCACGGTGTTGCCCATCTGGTCTGCAATGATCTGGATCTCCACGTGATGCGGCCCCACGATCAGCTTTTCCAGATAGACTTCATCGTTGCCGAAGAACAGCTTGGCTTCTTCCTTTGCCACGGACATCTGTTCTTCCAGCTGGTCTTCCCGATCGATCCGGCGAATGCCGCGTCCGCCGCCGCCGGCAGAGGCTTTCACCAGTACCGGATAGCCGATCTCTGCGGCGATCTTCTTGGCTTCTTCCACAGAAGAAATGGCACCGTCCGAACCGGGGATTACCGGCACGCCGGCAGCCTTCATGGTTTCCTTGGCACGTGCCTTGTCGCCCAGCATGGAGATCGACTCCGGTGACGGGCCGATGAAAGTGATGCCGTTATCGATGCAAAGCTGTGCAAACTCCGCACTCTCCGACAAAAAGCCGAAGCCGGGGTGCAGTGCTGTTGCACCGGTATTCTGGCACGCCGAGATGAGGGCGTTCATGTTCAGATAACTGTCCTGTACCGAGGGCGGTCCGATGCAGACGGATTCGTCCGCGATCTCTGCATGCAGAGCCGTCCGGTCCGCAGTGGAATAGACCGTAACGCACTGCAAGCCTGCTTCACGGCAGGCACGAATGATACGCACGGCAATTTCACCGCGGTTTGCAATTAAAACCTTTTTCAACATCTTGCTGCCGCCTTACTGCTCCACTGCGAACTTGATTTCGCAGGTCACGGCACGCTTGCCGTCTACGCTGGCGATCGCCTTGCCGACACCTACCGGTCCACGCTGTGCAATGATCTCCACTTCCAGATCCAGCACATCACCGGGAACTACCTGCCGGCGGAACTTTGCCTTATCGATTCCGGCAAAGAGGGCGATCTTGCCCTTGAATTCCGGCTGGGACAGAATGCAGACCGCACCTGCCTGTGCCAGCATCTCGACCATCAGCACGCCCGGTGTCACCGGCTTTTCGGGGAAATGTCCCTTGAACCAAAAGTCGTCTGCCTTGATATATTTCCGTGCCACAACACGCTTTCCCACTTCCATTTCCAGAACCTCATCAATGAGGAGGAACGGGGCACGGTGGGGAATGATCTCCTTGATCTGTTCCTGATTGAGCAATACTTCTGCCATGTCTGCACTCCTTTACGAAAGAATCATCAGCGGCTGGTCATATTCTACCGCATCGCCGTTTTTCACCAGAATTTCCTGTACTACGCCGTCCACGTCGCTGGTGACTTCGTTCATCAGCTTCATGGATTCGATAATCAGCACCACGTCGCCCTTTTTCACGGTATCGCCCACCTGTACAAACGGCGGCTGATCCGGAGAGGGAGCCGCATAGAAAGTGCCTACCAGCGGAGCCTTGATCGACTTGCCTGCGGGCTTCTGGGAAACTGCCGGTGTTTCTGCCGGAGCTGCCGGAGCAGCAGCGGAAACTGCCGGCGAAGCAGCCACAGGTGCACCTGCCAGCGGCATCGGCGGCGGGCACTTCTTCCCCTTTACGGTAATATATTTTTCACCGTCCGCAATGGTGATCTCGCCCAGTTCCTTTGCAGCCACGATGTCTGCCAGTTTTTCAATGGTTTCCAGATCCACCATGTTATAAATTTTTTCACTCATGTCTGATTCTCCTTAGTCTGTGCACTTTTTGAAGCAGAGTGTCGCATTGTGTCCGCCGAAGCCCAGCGAGTTGGACAGTGCGGCATTCACCGGCATCTCTACCGGACCGTCCACACAGTAATCCAGATCGCACTCCGGATCCGGTGTGGTATAGCCGATGGTCTGGTGAATGAAGCTGTCCCGAATGGACAGGGCACAAACTGCCGCTTCCACTGCACCGGTACCGCCCAGCATGTGACCGGTCATGGACTTGGTGGAGTTGATCTTCACCTTTCGTGCCTGCTCCTCGCCCAGAGCGATCTTCACCGCCTTGGTTTCCAGCATATCGTTCAGGTATGTGGAGGTGCCGTGGGCATTGATATAGGTGATGTCCTCCGGCTTCAGACCAGCTTCGGTGTAAGCCTCGATCATTGCCTTGGAAGATGCACCGCATTCGTCTGCCGGAGCTGTCATGTGGTATGCGTCGCAGGTCGCACCGTAGCCAGCCAGTTCGCAGTAGATCTTTGCACCGCGAGCCTTGGCGTGTTCGTATTCCTCCAGCACCAGTACCGCAGAGCCCTCACCCAGTACAAAGCCGCCGCGGTTCAGGTCGAACGGAGTGGAAGCCTTTGCCGGATCGCTCTCGGTAGTCAGTGCCTTCATGGTGCGGAAGCCGCCCAGTGTGAATTCGGTAATGGTGGATTCGCTGCCGCCGCAGAGGCAAACGTCCAGATAGCCGTCCTTGATCTTGCGGAACGCTTCGCCAATGGCGTGGGTCGCCGATGCACAGGCAGTGGTGGTGCAGAAGTTGTCGCCGCGGAAGCCGGTGCGGATCGCTACCTGTCCGGCAGCCATGTTGCCGATCATCATGGGCACAAAGAACGGAGAGATCCGTCCCGGTCCCTTTGCACGATACTTGTCGTGTTCTTCTTCGATTCTGCCGATGCCGCCGATGCCGCAGCCGATAATGGTGCCTACACGATACGGATCCATATCCTTGAAATCCGTGCCTGCGTCCTGCAACGCCTGAATCGCAGATGCCACGGCGATCTGGGTAAAGCGTTCCATGTGGCGAATGTCCTTGCGTTCAAAATATTCTGCGGGGTCGAAATCGCGGATAATGCCGGCAACGCTGACACCCAGTTCGGTGGTGTCAAAGCTGTCGATCTTGGAAACACCCAGTGTTCCCTTTTTTACGTTTTCCCAGAACTTTTCTACGGTGCTGCCCAGCGGGTTTACCGTACCCAGTCCGGTGATTACTACTCTTTTCATATTTCCTCGCTCTCTGCCGCCGTGCTGCGGCAAGCTTGTTTTTCATCTCAAAGCATTCTCAGACTGCCTTCCCTGAAAGAGAAGGCGAACCTGCGAAGCTGGTGGAAAAGTCCCTTACATCATCAGTCCGCCGGAGATCTCGATGGTCTGACCGGTGACATAGCTTGCATCTTCCGAGCAGAGGAACGAGATCACGCTCGCCACTTCTTCCGGATTGCCGTACCGCTTCATTGCCACCAATTCCAGCATCTTGTTCCGCTGTTCCTCGGTGAGAGCGTCAGTCATGGGCGTCTTGATGAAGCCCGGAGCAACGGCGTTGACGGTGACATTTCTGGCACCCAGTTCCTTTGCCACGGTCTTGGTCATGCCGATAATGGCAGCCTTGGAAGCGGAATAGTTGATCTGTCCCGGATTGCCGTACAGACCGGCTACCGATGCCAGACTGACAATGCGTCCGTGCCGCTGCCGCATCATGACAGCACCCACCAGCTTCATCATGTTGAACACGCTTTTCTGGTTGACGGCGATCACGGCATCATACTGTTCCTCGGACATGCGAACCATCAGACCGTCCTTGGTGATGCCGGCGTTGTTGACCAGTGCGTCGATCGAGCCGAAACGCTCTTTTACTGCCTTGGTAATTGCTTCGCACTGGGCATAATCTGCCACGTTTGCTGCGAACAGTTCTGCCTCTACGCCGAAGCTGCGGCATTCTTCTGCCACCTTTTCTGCGTTTGCTTTATCGGAATCGCTGGGGAAATGGTTGATCGCTACATTGTAGCCGTCCTTTGCCAGACGCTTTGCGATGCAGGCACCAATGCCCTGCGATGCACCTGTAATCAATGCTGTTGCCATAGTGATTTCTCCTTTATCTAGTATCTATCTGTATCTGCTGTCTTTCTGCATTAGTTCTTCCCTAACAACTGATATGCTTCTGCCCACATCTCGTCGATGACTTCCTTGCAGGGCTTGATATCGTGCACCATGCCGGCGATCAGACCGCACAGGAACGAGCCTTCGTCCACGTTGCCGTCTACCACTGCCTTGCGGAGAGAGCCGACTGTCATTGCCTCGAAATCCTCCGGCGGGCAGGCTGCCTTTTCCATTGCCTGCAACTTCTTGGTGTACTTAGTCTTGATGCCGCGGCAGGGGCTGCCGGAATAGAAGCCGGTGATCTGGTTGTCGGTGTCCTTTGCCTTAACGACCAGTTCCTTGTACTTCGGAGAGATCTGGCATTCCTCTGTTGCGAGGAACCGTGTGCCCAGCTGTACGCCCTCGGCACCCAGCATAAAGGCTGCGGCGATGCCTCTGCCGTCAGCGATACCGCCGGCAGCAATGACCGGAATGTCTACCGCATCGACCACCTGCGGCACCAGACACATGGTGGTGTTCATGCCGATATGTCCGCCGGACTCAGTGCCCTCTGCCACCAGTGCATCTGCACCGGAACGCTCCATACGCTTTGCCAGGGCTACAGACGGCACCACCGGAATCACCTTGATGCCGGCATTTTTCCATGCCTCCATGTACTTGCCGGGGTTGCCGGCACCGGTAGTCACGATCGGCACCTTTTCGTCAATGACCAGCTGTGCCAGATCGTCGGCGTTGGGGCTCATGAGCATGATGTTCACACCGAACGGGTTCTGCGTTTTTTCCTTGCAGATACGAATCTGTTCCCGCAGGTAATCAATGGGGGCACTGCCGCCGGCGATCAGGCCGACTGCTCCGGCATTGGATACCGCAGATGCCAGTGTGCTCTCTGCGATCCACGCCATACCGCCCTGAATCATGGGGTACTTGCTTCCCAGCAGTTTTGTAATTCTGGTTTCCATAGCTATGTTCCTTTCTATTTCAGGAGATGTTTTCTCAATATTCCATAATCAGTGCTGCATAGGTCAGACCTGCTCCGAAGCCGACCAGACAAACCTTATCGCCACGCTGGATCTTTCCGGCACGGATCGCTTCATCAAAGGCAATGGGGATCGAAGCACTGGAAGTGTTGCCGTGATATTCGATGTTGGTGATGACTTTTTCCATAGGCTGCTTCAGGAACTTCATTGCCGTTTCAATGATACGGATATTTGCCTGATGCGGAACGATCTTATCCAGTTCGTTCAGGTCGAAGCCGATCTTTTCCGCTGCCATTGTTGCCGCCTTTGCCAGTGCGTGGGTGGCAAACTTGTACACCTCTCTGCCGTCCTGCAGCATGGTGTGTTCCCAGCCCTCCGGACCTGCTCCGATGCCGTCATCATATTCTGCCTGACGCTCCGGCTTCACAAAGGGCGACTGAGGCAGTGCACTGTGGGCATAGAGGAACTTTGCACCGGTGCCGTCTGCACCCAGATGGCTGGTGTACAGAGCATCTTCCTTATACTCGATGACTGCCGCTGCGGCACCGTCCCCGAAGAGAATGCAGGAAGAACGGTCGCTATAGTTGGTGATCTTGGAAAGGCTCTCGTTTGCAACAACCAGTGCATACCGCATGGAGGAATCCGTTTTCAGGAAGCGGTGTGCGGTGTCCATGGCATAGACAAAGCCGGAGCATGCCGCATTCATATCAAAGCATGCCGCATTGGCTGCACCGGTTTCCCGCTGAATGATGCAGGACATAGACGGGGTGCAGTACTCCGGTGTAATGGTGGTGTCGATCAGCAGACCGATCTCCAGCGGATCGATGCCTGCCGCAGCAATGGCACGCTTGGCAGCTTCTGCCCCCATGTACCATGTCGGCTCGCCGTCTGAAATGTGGCGGGTGCCGATGCCGGTTCTGGTGCGGATCCACTCGTCGTTGGTTTCAACGATCTTTGCCATATCCTCATTGGTCACCTGAAATGCAGGCGTATAGCTTCCTGTTCCTAAAACGCGAATTCCCATGGAAAAATTTCCTCCGTTCCTCTTGTCACTTTCCTCATTTTGTGGTATGATAGATAGGGAACGTACCGCAGACAGAGGTTTCGGTACGCCCTGTAAAATTTAGAGTTTCCCTGCAATCACAGGATACACTTTCTATTATAGAATATTTTTACGCAATTTGCAATGTTCCCGAGTGGTTTTTCAAGTCGTGAAAGAGGAAATACTATTTTTTGCACAAATCTAAGCCTCTGATTTTGTACATCTTTGTACAACTCTTATGAGAAAGGAATGGTAGTTATGGCAACAATCGCACTTTTTTCCGGACAGGGTTCTCAATATGAGAAGATGGGACTGGATCTGGTACAGCAGGACGCTGCACTGGAGGAAATTTTTGAAGTCGCTTCGGAGGTTCTGGGCTTCGATCTGTATGCGGTCATCGCAGACAGCGACGCACAGACACTGGCTCACACCATTTATGCCCAGCCGGCAATCATGGCAACTTCTCTGATCTGTCTGGAGGCAGCCAAGAAGCGTGGTTTCACCTATGACGCCGTTGCCGGCCACTCTCTGGGCGAATATGCCGCAATGGTCGCTTCGGGCATGCTCTCTCTGGAGGACGGCTTTCGGGTCATCAAAGCTCGTTCAGAAGCCATGGACGCTGCGGCAAAGGCAGCCGACGGTGCCATGTGTGCAATCCTGAAGCTGGCTCCCGCAGAAGTGGAACGCATCTGTCAGGAAACGGAGGGCTATGTCATTCCGGCAAACTACAACTCCAGCGTACAGACCGTGATCGCCGGCGACCGTGATGCTGTGGAAAAGGCGGCTGCCGCTTGTGCCGCACTGAAGGCAAGAGCCGTACCGCTGGCTGTGGCAAGTGCATTCCACACCAAGCTGATGCAGCCGGCTGCGGATACCTTTTATAAAGCGATCCAGAACGTGAAGTTCTCTGCTCCGACGGTGCCCTTCTACTCCAACGTGCTGGGTGCTGTCCGGACAGACTTCTCCGATATGCCCAAGGCTCTGGCGGAACACATCGTTTCTCCGGTACGCTTCACCGACGAACTGGCAGCCATGCAGGCAGCCGGCATTGACACCTTTGTGGAATTCGGTCCCAAGAGCGTTCTCACTGGACTGGTCAAGAAAACCCTCAAGGGCGTGACTGCAAAGAACGTGGAAAATGTGGACACACTGGAAGGAGCACTGGCATAATGGAACAGTATACACTGATCGGACACCCGCTGGGACACTCCATGTCCCCGTTTATTCACGAACGGCTGTTCGCCATGGCGGGCAGAGAAGCCAGCTATACCCTTACCGACATTGCACCGGAGCATCTGGAGGGAAAAGAGCCCTATCTGCGTAGCTTACAGGGATTCAACATTACCATTCCCCATAAAATGGCGATTATTCCCATAGTGGACGAACTGGACGAAAGTGCAAAGCGGTACAACTCCGTCAACTGCGTGGCAAACCAGAACGGCAAGCTGATCGGCTATAACACCGACTGTGACGGCTTCACCATGTCTGTGAAAGAGTACCCCATGGACGGCAAGGTGCTGCTCATCGGCTGCGGCGGCGTAGGCAGAATGATCGCCACCGAAGCCCTGCGGCACGGGGCGAACCTGACCATTGGCATTATCCCGCAGGACAAGGAGCTGGTGGAAGCGTTCATTCAGGAGGCAAAACAGACCATGCCGGAAGCCAAGGTGACCTATGCTGTCACTGCGGACATTCACGACAAGTTTGATGTCATCATCAACGCTTCTCCGGTGGGCATGTTCCCCAAAGTGGACGCGTGTCCGGTATCTGATGAACTGATCGACGGGGCAGACTATTTCTTCGATGTCATCTACAACCCCACCAAGACGCTGTTCCTCCGCAAGGCTCTGGCTCAGGGCAAGGTGGCAAAGGGCGGTGCCGCTATGCTGGTATTGCAGGCAGTCCGTGCCCACGAGATCTGGAACGGCGACAGCTATACCGACAAGCAGATCGAATCCATTATCTGTGACATGGAAGAACGCATCGACGAACAGAATCAGACAAAGTGAGGCTGCATATGACGATTTTTCTTTGCGGCTTCATGGGCTGCGGCAAAACCACTGTGGGCGAGATTCTGGCGAAGCAGCTGGGGCTGCCGCTGATCGACACGGACGCTTATATTGTGGAACAGGAGGGCAGGAGCATTCCGGAAATTTTTGCTCAAGAGGGCGAACCGTATTTCCGGAAGGTGGAGGCTCAGGCGATCCGCACCCTGTGCACCAAAAACGCCGTGATCGCCTGCGGCGGCGGTGCCATGCTGAATCCGGACAGTGCTGCCTACGCCCGCGAAAACGGAGCTGTGGTACTGCTGAACGAATCCTTCGACACCTGCTATGCACGGATTCAGGGCGACACCAACCGCCCCATTGTGCAACGCAGCACCAAGGAAGAACTGCACCAGCTGTTTGACCAGCGTGCCGGCATCTACCGTGCCCACGCTTCCCACGTGGTAGACGGCGGTGTTTCGCCGGAACAAATGGCGGAACGTGTCGCCGCAGCGGTACAGTGACCGAACACCACACAATAGAATCAAGAAAACGCCGTCCGACAGGAGCATATGCCTGCCGGACGGCGTTTTTTATCGTTATCTGTCCTGTTATTCTGTCCAACTCGGTGTCAGACCTGCACCCTTTTCGGCACAGTATTTCAGAATCATATACATATCGGTGGTGTCGATTTTTCCGTCCCCGTTGACATCTGCCGCGTCCAGTGCAGCTGCTTCGGCAGCTTCGCCGTCTGTGGTCAGAGTGACAGCTTCCTTGCCGGAACCTTTCCACGCCAGATACTGCATGACGGCATAGAGGTCGCTGCTGGTGATCGCCTCGTCATTGTCCACATCGCCGGTATAGTACGCAGCAGTCAGGTCTACCGGCTCTCCGGAAGTCTGTATACTCTCGGCTGCCGACATCAGATATTCCAGCCCCACTTCTGCGGCGGGATATGCCTCCTGCAATTTTTCTGCAAGAGCGATGCCGTCATAGATGGATTCTACCTTGGTAACGTTGATCGATTCCCAAGAAATGCCGTCGCTGTAATCGATATTTCGGATTTCCACTTCTGCATCAGAATCCACTGTCCGTGCCAGCCGGAGCACAGCATCTTTTTCGGATTCCTCCACATTTTTCACCCAGATGCCGTTGTAGTAGTTCCCCTCTGCTCCCATTGCACAAACTGCGTGATAGGTTGACTGGAGCAAAACGCCGGCTTTCTGCAAGTCACGGGTAAGCTTCAGCACAGCATCTCGCTTGTTTTCAAAATCAGCGGGATTTTTGGAATTTACGCCGTCTGCATTCTTCTCATCACACATGGAAATCAGCCAGTTCTTATCACTGTCCTGAATCTTACTGTATCCGTCGAAACCCAATGCCGCCTGATTTTCGGCGTAGACCTTTTCAAATGTATCCAGATCGGAAACCAGAATCCCCGTATTATTAAACATATAGTGTTCAAAAATATACAGATTTGCCGATTCGGCTTTTCCGTCGGTATAAACGGTATAGGCATCGCTGTAATTTGTCGCCCTTGCCAAAAAAGACTTATCGTCCAGTTCGGTGTATCCCTTGGGTGGTTCCAGACTGGTGCTGTAAAACGCCACCGCACCGGCAGACATACTGGAAACAGAAGCCGCCGCTGTAGTCACTGCCAACGCAGATCCCAGTATCCTTTTCCATTTTTTCATCATAAAAATCATCTCCTTTATAATAATGAGGGATTGTGTTCCCATTTTCATTATAATTATTTTATGCACATCCGTCAATATCAACAGCAGAATTTCGGTATCTTCAACAAGAAATGATACTCTATTTTGTTCCTCCACGAAAATATTGGAGAAATCTGGAAAATGCAAAAAGACCGCACATTTCAAATGCACGGTCTGAGTTTGCCTATTCTTCCTCATACACCGGAAAATCTGCCGGATCATAGGGAATGTGGCTGCGGTCGTAGTAGTCCCTGACCGCGGCACGGACTGCCTGCTCCGCCAGCACGGAACAGTGCAGCTTCTGTTCCGGCAGCCCGTCCAGAGCCTCTGCCACGGCCTGATTGGTGAGAGCCAGTGCCTGTGACAGGGGCTTTCCGGTAATCAATACCGTTGCCATGGAACTGGAAGCAATGGCAGTGCCGCAGCCGAACGTTTCAAAGGTCGCCCTGGTGATGATGCCGTCCTGAATTTTCAGGTAAATTTTCATGGTATCGCCGCAGCGGGCACTGCCCACCTGTCCCACGCCGTCTGCGTCCTCCATGATGCCGACGTTCCGCGGGTTCATGAAATGATCCATGACCTTTGCACTATATAACATGGGGCTTTCTCCCTTCTTCCAAGTCCCGCCAAACCGGCGACATGCTCCGCAGACGTGTCACCACTTCCGGCACTGCTTTCAACAAGTATTCCACTTCTTCCGGCGTGTTCTCCGCAGACAGCGACAGCCGCAGAGAGCCGTGTGCCGCCTCATAGGGCACGCCCACTGCCAGCAGCACATGGCTGGGCTCCAGTGAACCGGAGGTGCAGGCAGAGCCGGAGGAGGCACAGATGCCCTTTGCGTCCAGCAGAAGCAGCAGGGCTTCGCCCGCTACGCCCTCGAAGCAGAAGTTCACGTTCCCCGCCAGACGGTTCTTCCGGTCGCCGCTAAGCAGACTGTGGGGAATGGTTTCCAGCCCTGCGATCAGCCGATCCCGCAGACCGGCAACATAGGCAGCGTTCTGTTCCAGATTTGCACATGCTTCCCGCAGTGCCGCCGCCATGCCTGCGATTGCCGGCAGATTTTCCGTGCCGGCACGCATGCCCCGTTCCTGTGCCCCGCCGCAGATCAGGCTGTGCAGCGGTGTCCCCCGTTTGGCGTACAGCACACCCACGCCTTTGGGACCATGGAATTTATGGGCGGACAGAGAGAGCATGTCCACCGGCAATTGCGACAGGTCGATCGGCACATGTCCCACCGCCTGCACGGCATCGGTGTGAAACAGCACACCCTTTTCACGGCAGACTGCTCCGATCTCTGCAATGGGTTCGATCGTGCCAATTTCATTGTTGGCAAACATCACACTGACCAGACAGGTGTCCGGACGAATTGCCGCCTGCACCGCTTCCGGTGTAACCATACCGGTTTCCGAAACCGGCAGCAGCGTCACGGAAAAGCCCTCCTCCTCCAGCTGCTTCAGGGTGTGAAGAATGGCGTGGTGCTCGATCGCGGTGGAAATGAGGTGCTTCTTACCGGACCTGGCACCGGCATAGGCGGCAGACCGCAGTGCCTGATTGTCGGCTTCGCTGCCGCCGGAGGTGAAGTAGATCTCTCTCTCCGTACAGCCCAGACAGCCGGCAATGTCCTGCCGTGCCTGCAACAAGGCTTCTGCGGCAGCCTGCCCTATATGGTGCAGACTGGAGGGGTTGCCGTAGTTCTGTTCCAGACAGGACAGCATGGCACGCACTGCCGCTTTAGAGGGCTTTGTGGTAGCTGCATTATCTGCGTATATTTGCAATGGGGATTCCTCCGTTTCCTTAGAACAAAAAGCGGGGATTGCCGCTGGTTTCCGGCACTCCCCGCTTTTCTATTGATAACCAGTTTTCTCTCTCGAAATTGCTGTTGGTTTTTTACTTGACTGCCTCGAAGCCCTGCTCCAGATCTGCCAGAATGTCGTCGATATGCTCGATACCGATAGACAGACGAACGGTGGTCGGTGTGATGCCGGCTGCCAGCAGTTCTTCCTCAGTCATCTGCGAATGGGTCGTAGATGCCGGATGGATCACCAGAGATTTCACGTCTGCGACGTTTGCCAGCAGCGAGAAGATCTTCAGGGATTCTGTGAACTTCTGTGCCTGCTCCTTGGTGCCGTTCAGTTCGAAGGTGAAGATCGATGCACCGCCGTTCGGATAGTACTTGTTGTACAGTTCCAGAGCCTTGCCGGTTGCCTGCGACGGGTGGTTGACCTTCTTGACCATGGGGTGATTCTTCAGGTAATCTACCACCTTCAGGGCGTTCTCTACGTGGCGTTCTACACGCAGGGACAGGGTTTCCAGCCCTTGCAGCAGCAGGAACGAATGGAACGGGGACAGGGTCGCACCGGTATCCCGCATCAGGGTGGTGCGAAGCTTCATGATATAGGCGATATTGCCGCATGCTTCTGTAAAGACAACGCCGTGATAGGACGGATTCGGCTTGGACAGTCCCGGAAACTTGTCGCTTGCTGCCCAGTCAAACTTACCGCCGTCTACAACAACACCGCCCATCACGGTACCGTGACCGCCGATGAACTTGGTTGCAGAGTGTACCACAACATCTGCACCGTGTTCCAGCGGACGGAACAGGAACGGTGTTGCGAAAGTGTTGTCCACGATCAGCGGCAGACCGTGCTTGTGAGCGATCTCTGCAATTGCTTCCATGTCTACCACGTCAGAATTCGGGTTGCCCAGAGATTCCACATACACTGCCTTGGTGTTCGGGCGAATGGCTGCTTCGATATTTGCCGGATCGTGTGCATCTACGAAAGTGGTTTCGATACCGATCTCTGCGTAAGTGTTTGCGAACAGGTTATAGGTGCCGCCGTAAACCGTCTGCGAAGAAACGATATGGTCGCCGCTGCCTGCGATATTGCGAATGGAATAGTCAATTGCTGCGGAACCGGTTGCGGTTGCCAGTGCAGCTGCACCGTTTTCCAGTGCGGCGATACGCTTTTCAAAAACGTCGTTGGTCGGGTTCATCAGACGGGTGTAGATGTTGCCCGGTTCTGTCAGACCGAAACGGCCGGCTGCCTGTGCGGAATCCTTGAACACATAAGAAGTGGTCGCATAGATCGGCACTGCTCTTGCATCAGTGGTCGGATCCGGCTGTTCCTGACCGACATGTACCTGTTTGGTTTCAAAACGATATTCCTGATTTGCCATGGTGAATCTTTCCTTTCTATTTCGTCCGTGCCCTGCGGGCATTCAGAAAACACTGCAAGCAGATTGTGTGCAAAGCCGTCAGGCGGGCTTTATGCAGTGTTTCTTTCGGTTTGGTTTCCTTTGCTATGGTTGTATTATATCACAATTCACCTATGGTGTCAATAGGTTTTCTATGTATTTTAAAATTTTGACGTTTTAGACAGATACCGCACTGTGAAATTGCCACACATCTGTGGAAATGTACAACATTCGGCAGCTGTGACAAAAACAACCCGACAAATCGTCGGGTTGTTTCCATTACAGTGTATATCCCTCTGCACGGAGGGCATCGATCAGGTCGCCCAGAATCTCGGCGTTGGTGGAAGACACCGCGTGCAGCAGGAGGATCTCGCCGCCGTGTGCGTGTGCCCTGAGCCGTTCCAGAGATTCTGCCGGATCCGGCTGGGCATCGGTTTTCCAGTCCACGTAGGCATCGCTCCAGAACAGTGTCCGATAGCCGCATGCCTGTGCGGTTTCCAGTGCCGCCTCGGAGTATTCCCCGCAGGGGCAGCGGAAATACTGCATCTCATAGCCGTATTTGTCCAGCACATACTGGTGCAGATCCATAATTTCCGCCTTGGCTTCTGCTTCGGAAAGCGTAGGCAGGCTGGCATGTGTCATGCCGTGGTTGCCCAGCACGTGTCCCTCTGCAATCATGCGGTTCACAAGATCTGTTTCCTTTTTGGCATAGTCGCCGGTGAGGAAAAAGACGGCGTGCACCTGCTTTTCCCGCAGGGTGTCCAGAATCTGTCCGGTATAGCCGTTCTCGTACCCCTGGTCAAAGGTCAGCAAGATCTGGCTGCGGTCGGGCGTTGTGGCGTAGGCATCGTATCGGGCATACTGTGCGTCAAATGCCACCGCATCGACGGGACGGTTTTCACTGTCCACCGCGGTGCCCTGCCCGTAGCCGATCACCTCGCCGCTGACGGCACTGACCGGCGAAACCGGAAGCACTGCCACTGTCAGCAAGCCGGACAACAGACCAGTCGTCCAACGATTTCTCATCTGCATTCCCTCCCTCGCTGCATTTGCAGCTGTAGAGAGTTTGTGCAGAATGGAAGTGAAAATTCGTTGGAAATATCCCGCTGGGATATTTTCAAGTTATTTCTTTTTGAAAAAGGGCAGCCAGGGAAAGCGGTCTTGTTCGCTTTCCCTCGAAAATCTGTCGATTTTCTCACCCTTTTCTCCGTGTGCCCAAAGCATGGCACAGAGATTTCGCTGTCTGCGGACAGCGACCAGGGCTTCTCGCCCTGGACCTCGCCAGCATTTTTGAAAAACTGCTGGACCGAAAAACTTTACTTTTCGGTGCAATTTTTCACCATGCGTACAGCACCTCGCAAGCAGCAATTCGCCTTAATAGAACGTTGCCACTTCCTGTTCCGGTGCACTTGTCATCACAACTTCCTGCACCTGCAACACCGGTCCCTTGCCGCGGTACAGCTTATGCTTCTGCACGTGGATCTTTCCGGTCACCTGCACCCACTGCCGTGTCTGGAGCACGCTTGCCTTTTCCCACTCTGCCACAACGCAGCTATACGTAATATCTTCCACACAGCAGGTCATCACGTGTCTGCCTACGGCAAACGTATTGGGCGGGAATTTCGGATCTACGGCAACAATACCGCGGAATGAAACGGTCTTGCCGTCATATTTTTTCGGGTCTTCCATGATGTCCCGATACCACAGAGCATAGTCCGTGTCTGCCAGCCGAATCACCGGTGCATTTACGTCAAAGGGCAGCGGATCCTCGATCTCGTCGTATTCCACATGTCCGTCTGCATACTCATAGGCAATATCTGTCCGGCGGCTGACACCGCGGACGATCTTGTGAAATTCCATTTTGTCCATGTCCTTGCCGAACCGGTTGAACACTACCAGTTCGCAGGTGTTCAGCTTGTCCACCACAAGGCTCCGCATATTGGCGTTATATTGCAGGAACGTGGTGGCATCGGCAAAGAACATTTCCTGATACACCGCCCAGTCGTCCGGCAGATTCTGGAACAGCTGCTGTAGCTGCCACATGCCGTTGTACTCCAGCACCACGCGGGTAGCACCGCATTCTTTCAGCAGTTCCTGCAAGTGTGCCGGATTCAGTTCCTCCGGCTCCTCAATGGTGCGGATATAGATTTCCTGACAGGGCATAGCGGAAATATCGTATTCCTCCTCGCCCTCTTCACAGAGCAACAGCATGGTCTTTTCGCCGGAATTGAACCGCTTGTCCTCTAAGGTTTCCTGAATAAACTTGGTCTTGCCTGCTTCCAGAAAGCCGGTAAACAGGTATACCGGAACGTCATTTTCCTGAGGCTGTTGTCCTCCTGCCATGATGTTGTCCTCCTTTTATTCTGCGTGGAACAGTTCGGTCAGGGCATCTTCGTGAATGCCGGAGCCAATGACACAAAGCCGTCCGGTGGTGCCGGCACTGCCGCTGCGAACGTCCGGTGTACCCGGTACATAGTCAAAGTGGATCCAGCTGCCGTCCTCTGCCGGTACAATGCCCTTGGCACGGAGGATCATACCGTACTTGTCTGCGTCTTCCAGAGCCGTCAGAGCGTTGGTGATCTCCTCCTTGGTGTACTTCCGGGCAGACTCTACGCCCCAGCTGGTGAACACTTCGTCTGCATGGTGGTGATGCTCGTGATCGTGGTCATGGCAGCCGCAGGTGCAGTTCTCGTCATGTTCGTCGTGGTCATGGTGGTGATGGTGTTCATGTTCCTCATGATCATGGTCATGATCGTGGCAGCCGCAGGTGCAGTTCTCGTCATGTTCGTCGTGGTCATGGTGGTGATGGTGTTCATGTTCCTCATGGTCATGATCGTGGTGGTGATGATCGTGTGCAGCGGCTTCTGCCAGCAATTCCTGTAATTCGTCGTCCAGTGTGTTCTTCTGAGTCATTGCCTCAACCAGCTGCTTGCCGGTCAGTTCTGCCCAGTCCGTGGTGACGATAGGAGCCTTTTCGTTGCAGGTCCGCAGACGGCGAACGCAGTCGTCCAGCTTCTCCTGCGACAGACCAGCGGTATGGCTCAAGATCAGGCAGCTTGCATAGGTGATCTGATTGTTGAAGAACTCGCCGAAGTTCTTCTGATACATCTTGCACTTCTTGGCATCGACTACTGTGGTGAAGCCGTCCAGTTCCACGTCATGGGCATGGATATTCTGGACTGCACGAATGACATCGCTCAGCTTGCCCACGCCGGAAGGTTCGATCAGGATGCGATCCGGGTGGTACTGTTCCAGCACCTTTTCCAGAGCCTTGCCAAAGTCGCCTACCAGACTACAGCAGATACAGCCGGAGTTCATCTCGGTGATCTCTACGCCGGCGTCCTGCAAAAAGCCGCCGTCAATACCGATCTCGCCGAATTCGTTTTCGATGAGCACCAGCTTTTCGCCAACATAGCCTTCCTGAATCAGTTTCTGGATCAGCGTGGTTTTACCGGCACCCAAAAAGCCGGAGAATATTGTAATTTTTGTCATTTTTATCTGCACTTCTTTCTCTCGATCTCAACAGCCGGAAGCATATTTTCGCTGAGGCTGCATAATATTAGTATAGCACAGTTTTTCCGGAGATGCAAGGGCTTTTCGGGCAGTTTGCATGGAATTTTTATGAATGCAGAAGAACACGTTCCCAGCGAAACTGTTTCCCCAGAAAATGCAAAAGGACGGTTTTCACCGTCCCCTGCGTGGTTTCAGGAATATGGCACATTTTCCGCAAAAGATGTACAGATTTGGGAATTACCGTTTGACTGCCATTTCCGGCTGTTCCGATACAGCTGCTGATTCCGGCAGGATTCCCGCCGCCAGCAGCTGTGCGGCAATCCATGTGACAACGTCCTCCGGCTGCGGCTTGTCCTGCTGACGGGGGATTTCTGCCCACGCCTGCTGCACGTCCGCGTCCGGATTGTTCATGCCCTGCCGGATTGCCTCTGCGATTTCCGCCTGCACTTCCTCCGCAGAGGTGCAATATTGGTCTGCCACCTGTTTCCAAAGATTCTGCATATGAAAAAGCCTCCTTTTGTCAGACCTGTCGGGCGGCAAAGCCATTGCGATCGCCGATGGCTTCCGGCTTTTGCCGTTTCTGCGTTCCGACAGGTCTATTATATCAAATTCTGCTGTCGGCTTTTGTCGGAATCGTGCCGCAGTTTTCCCCTTTTCTGCCCCGATTCTGCCGGAATTCCGTACATTTTCGGATATATGTACGAAGTGTACAAATGTCAAATGAAAAAAATTGCAAAAAGTAGTTGACAAGGCGGTTTTTTTGTGCTATAATAATTTATGTTGCAGGTTTCCTGTACAAAACAATTTTCATAGGGGTATAGCTCAGCTGGTAGAGCAGTGGTCTCCAAAACCACGTGTCCCGAGTTCGATTCTTGGTGCCCCTGCCAAATGGAAAAACCGTCGCATGATATTGCGGCGGTTTTTGTTTTATCTGTATAAAGGAAGAAGCCCGATCCAGTTTTCACCACAAAGACAAACTGGATCGGGCTTTTTTCAATTCATCATATATAAAACAAAAAAGCGAATCACTTTCGTGATTCGCTTATCTTGGCTCCTCCAGTTGGACTCGAACCAACGACCCTGCGGTTAACAGCCGCATGCTCTACCGACTGAGCTATAGAGGAATATCTAAGAGCACATTTGCATGTGCTCTTGTGCCGGCATTGCCCAATTTTTCCAGATCGAGATGATCAAGTATCGTAGGCGTAAAAGAGCTTAACTTCCGTGTTCGGAATGGGAACGGGTGGAACCTCTTTGCCATAAACACCGACTAAAAGAAAAATGGTGACCCGTACCAGACTCGAACTGGTGATGCCGCCGTGAGAGGGCGGAGTCTTAACCGCTTGACCAACGGGCCTTAATTGGTGCACCATCGGGGACTCGAACCCAGGACCCACTGATTAAGAGTCAGTTGCTCTACCAACTGAGCTAATGGTGCATTTGCTATAATAAAATTATAGCATATAAGTTCCGTTTTGTCAAGGGGTAAAACCCATTTTTCTTTAAAAACTTTCAAACATTATAATGAACTCAAATGCCATATCAGACGCAATGAACAAAAGGAAAAGCGAACGACCGATTAGTATCTGCAAGCTAAA
>NZ_QSTT01000013.1:0-70280 GCF_003438725.1 Ruminococcus sp. OM06-36AC | reverse complement strand
ATGGCACAAAACAAATCGGAGGTGTCATTCTTTGCAAACAGCACTGCAAAGAAGCAATAGAAGTTCAGCAGGATCAGTGTCTTTCTCAAAATCGTATCTGAAACTGGTTCTCCCCGTTTGATTCTGGAAAGGTTCATTCCCAAGGGAAAATCAGAACGTATCAATTCCGGAAAAACAGCCTCTTTGGAAAAGGAACTCTTTTTCTGGTAAGTCCGCATATTCTCCCCGAAGATCACACTCAGCAGCAGATCGACATTTCCGGACTTCTGCTTTTGGTGGGAAATTTCATTTTGATCTGCAATTGCATTTTGGGCAAGTTCTGTGGCTTCCTGTATCAGACACTTCGCATAGTGAATGGCAGTCTTTCTGGGCATCTGAAAATCCAGACGGTTTTCCCGGAAAAAGCAAAGCAGTTCTTCCGTGGAACCAACTTGCAGCAGTGCACTTTCCAGCTGACTGGTCTGCTCATAGCACATTTCTTCCTCTGTCGCACTTTCCTCATTTATCAGCTGTTCCGCCTGCTCTGCCAGAGACAGCATTTCCGGATACCCCAGTCCATTTCGCAGACAGTACCAGATCACCGTTTCTTTTGCACTGCGGAAATTGAAGGGACAGGAAAAGTACACCTTCTGAAAAAAAGAAGCCGTTTCCCGGTCGTTCAATCCCAGTGCAAAACAAAGCCGGAACAGACTGTCCCGGCTACGTTCGCCGCTGTTGGGACGAGTTCCGCAGAACCAGCTTTTGATGACTTCCGGATTGAGCGTTACCCCTCGCTGTTTACAGCATTCCCGGACATAGGCGATCTTTTCTTTGGCATCGTCTGCCTGTCCGGAAAATCCATGCTGTAAAAGCGTATCCGTCAAGCCCTCTGCAAATGTTTTGCACGGATAAGTCAGCAGGTACTCCGATGTGTAAGTTTCTTCATCGTCCTGCACAAAGCCATACTCAGATTCCAGAATGTCATCCAAACACTTTCTGGTAACCTCACCTGCACCTGCATACAATTCTTCTTCCGTCACACGATCGCCTCCTGCAAAGTCGTTTTTACAAAATAGATTTTTGGCATGGTATACTATAAAGGCAGAAAAAACTGCAAATCAATACAAAGGAGATTTTTTCAATGAAAGACACTTGCAACTACCCAGACGGCACATTTATCGGCATCATCACAGACATTCAGACAGTGGAAAAACCGTATCCCAGTGTTACAGTAACCGCTGCACTGGCGATCAACGGCAAGATTGCTAAGCATCAGAAATGTTTCAACAAGCCCTTTACCACCGGACGAGAAGCATTCCAGAATTTCTGCGAGGAGTTCGACCTGTTTTCCGATCGAACAGAACATCGAAATGACTACGTGCTGGAACTCGACTATGCCATTGGAACACCTTGCACCGCTGTCCTTTCTTCAGACCGTGGCTTTGAAAGCATCACACCTCTTGGCGATACAGATCTGAAAATTGCTTTCGGACTGGACGACTGCTACGAGAAGATCCGCTGGTTTCAGCCGGAAACCTACTGCACTGAGAAAGATATGGCAAACCTTGCTCCGGAGATCAGGGAACAGCGTCTGCAACTAAAACGAGATCTCATGCTGATAAAGAGCGTTTCTTATCAAAAGGCAGAACGGGAGATTCCGGCATTATTCCAAAACTACCGTCGTTTTCCGCCGCTGCAGCTGCATCGCCCCTGTGCCGGATTTATCGAAAAGATCCAGCTGAAAAAAGACCGCTTTCGTCCGGAAGAACTGACACTATACTGTTACGTTGCTATCATAGACAGAGGACACATCGTACACAGGGACTATTACATCAACCGCATTCGCTCTGTAGGGCGTGGCGATTACGAGCACTTCTGTGCGACGCTTGGGCTGCTCTATGAAGAGGACAACCCCAATGAGCTGATCGATCTGTGTGAGCTGCACAATGCCTGCTTTGTACCGCTTACCATCTATCTCTATCAGTCCCCGAAATCCGGAAACCTCTATGTAAACCGGCTGATGAAGTATTCTTCAGCGAACTTCCAGGACGAAATGGACATGATGCAGTTTGTCTGGGCTTATGAGCATTATTGCAACCAGGAACATGGCAGCTTCGATTTTTGCGAATGTTAAAGCTGCACCAACCCTGGAAAGACACTTCCGGCAATTGCCGCTGTGAAAGCTGCGGCAAAGTCGTTCCGGAACAGCAGCTGCATTGGGAAAAGCGATTAGGCTACTGTGACACGTGTTTTGCAGAAATTCGGAAATATACTCCCAAGAAATCATAACGGAAAGGATCGGCTGCACTGCAAGCCGGTCCTTTTTTTATTACAGCCGTAACATTTCTTTGAACAGACAGACGTTTGTCCTGCTCATTTGCTACAATAGAATCAAAGGGAATCTTTCTGCACCGCCACGGGAATTGTCGGATCAATCAAGTCCATGATCTCCACCTGCAGCACCTTTGCCAGTGCCACCAGTTCCATATCTGTCACAAATCGTTCTCCATTTTCGATGCGGCGGATAAAGTGGTGATCTACGTCATATCCGGCAATTTGCAGATTCTTTGCCAACTGTCGCTGAGAAAGCCCTTTTTCATGCCGGATCCGAATCAAATTCGGTCCGCAGATATTGTTGGTACCCAAGGTGGTTTTCAGTTTGAACATATTGGTTTCCCTCATTTGAAGATATGGTAAATATTATTTGACATCATATCTATTATATGATATAATGAGAATAGCGGTGGTTAATAGTATTCACCATTTGAAAAATAATTTTTTTGAGAAGAAATATGCTTATCAGAAAGGACGAGCTATCGATGAATCGTGAAGAAACATTAGAACGGCTGAGTTCAGAGATTTCTTGTGTACAAAAGCTATTGGATACCAAATATAGTGAGGTAATTGAAATTTCTTATCAGCAAAAGCTCCGGGAAATTCTGAAAAAAATGACTTTTTTTCAGGAAAAGCTAAAAAACAATACCTTTGAGATTTCCATTGTTGGCCTTGAAAAATCCGGAAAAAGTACTTTTGCAAACGCATTTATGGGGAATGATGTTCTTCCGACGAAAGACGCACGGTGCACATACACCGCAACCAGCATCCGGTTTGGCACGGAGAACGATGCACAGGTCGATTTCTACTCCGATGCACAGTTCAACGAGGAATTTCACAGAAAGCTGAACCTTCTCGGCATTGAAAACCCGCAGCATTGGAGCGAATGGTCAAAGGAATTGCTGGACAAAGAAACCGAACAATTGCCACCCTTGCGTTCGGAACAGAAAAATATCTATAACGACATCCTCGAAATCATCACAAATCGGAGCAGCATTCAAAATCTGATCGGTTCTGAATCTCTGCATTTTGTTAACCATGAACTAGAAACCGAGGTAAAGGAATACATCGAAAATCCTGCAAAAGCACTTGCCGTTAAGGAAATTGTGATACGCTCCGATAAGCTTTCCGCCATGCGAAATGCGATCATATATGATGTCCCAGGTTTCGATTCTCCGACACAACTACACAAAGACCAGACCAGAGCGTGGATGAAAAAATCGGATGCTGTCATTTTAATTGTCAATGCAGATCGCCCCAGTTTCAATGATTCTCTGGTACAGTTCTTTGAATCTGTGGACAAAGACGATGACGGCATTTCCATTGGGGAAAAGCTATTTGTTTTCGCAAACCGTGCAGATATTGCAACCACACTCCAGGATAATTTGCAGCGGATTCGAGAGGAACTGCAAAATTACAGAATCATGCCAACGGCATTGATTGCACAGCGCCTGACGGCCGGCTCCGCAAGGGCAAGAATTGAACTTGACAACGGCAATACGCAAAGTGCAATTTTACAAAGCCTAAAAGAAAAAGGACTTGCCGGAGACGGCATCGACACCATCCGCAGCCTGCTTGAAGACTACAACAATACCGTTCGCCTGCAAGTGATGCAGCAGCGCATTGCCAACTTAAAGGAAAATGTGCTCGCACTATTCAGTGAACTCCGACAGGAAAATCAGATCGACGGCAATTCCAGCATAGAATTGCAAATGGACAATCTGGTTGACGAACTAAAAAGAACGGCAAGGCAGAGAATCCATAACGCACTGGCAGAGTGCCGGACGCAAATTGTACAGCAGTGCAAAGAGAACAAGCCAATCACGGATAAAGTACGCAAAAATGCAATTCAAAGCATCGACCCTGTACGCTATCAGATCACCGAAGACGAGATTCGAAGAGCACAGTACGAGGAACTCTCCGGTGCAGGTGTTTTGGAGCGATTTGACGCATCCATACGGGACAGCAAATTTACTGCGATGTATGAGGAGTTTATCGACAATGTAGTACATTTGGCAGTGGAAGAGTATCGTGAGAGCGAAAAGAAGATTTTAACCGCATTTGAATCCGGTCTGGAACTGACACCTTCCCATCCTTTTTTCAAGGAGCTGGAGAAAGCACTGAAAAAGTACATCTCCGAACAATGCGGAAAAATTGCACCGGAAGGCTATTATAACAGCTTGATTCGCCGCTACTCCAGAAGCCTGTTTGAAATATTGATTTCCACACCCTTTGGAAACATCGCAAGATATAAAAAATTTGATGACGACCGACGCAACTTCTACAGCATCTCTCTGTTTACAGATGAAGAAAATCCGCAGATCCAGCCGGACAAACAGTCGATGCACTATCAGATCTTATTTCATCAGCAAATCAATTCCAACAATGACCCGCAAAGCAATTCTTTGAACGATGCAATTGTAAAGGTGGAATCTGTGACAAACGAAGTGATCGCAGTCAACAGCCCGCTGTACCACAATCTGCAAAACTTCTGTGAAAAGCATCCGAACAATGCACTCGCCGAACTGGACACCCTTCTGGCTCAACTCCCACCGGTTGAAACGGCAAATGCCAATGCAATTCCGCTCTTTGCCATTCAGGAAAATCCAGCAGTCACCAAGCTGAATCAGCTACTGGAACATGCACTACAAGAAAGTCCAAATTCCGCTGAAAGCCAGTTGACAGAAAGAGCATATGCGCAGTTCTTTCAGAACTACAGAAAAACAATTGAAAAGATTCCGAGCGAGTTCAACCAGGATGTCTGCATCCTGAAGAACATTTTAAACGAACAGGTCATGAATGCGGTTTCCATTGAAATTCCTTTCTTGGATCTGGTAAAGCAGGATATTATCAGCTTACAGAAAAGTCTGGAAACTGCGGCATTCACCTCGTTCATCAACATGGAAAAGGCACATATTTTAGAGGAAAAATACAATCAGCTGAATGCAGAGAATGAAAATCGGAAACGCAGGCTGGAAATCATTCGGGAAATCGACCGGATTCTCGCTGCGGAGGACTAAGGAAAAGGAGATAGAAAAATGTCTGAATTGCAAGCAGGAATGCAAATTGAATTAGATGATAACATGGGAACGATTCAAATCGTCCGGAAATTGGGAGAGGGCGGCCAGGGATATGTCTATCTGGTGGACTATCTCGGAAACCAGATGGCATTGAAATGGTACAAAAAAGGTTCGATAAAGGACATGGAGGGATTTCGCAAGAACCTGCAAAACAATATCCGGGAACAGGCTCCCACAGACTCATTCCTGTGGCCCGTTGCCATCACCCGTATGTACTACGATACATTTGGCTACATTATGAAACTGCGCCCCGATAACTACTATGACTTTTCTGATTTCCTGATCGGAAAGATTGACTTTTCCAGTGTTCACACGCTGCTGAATGCAGCCATCAACATTGTAGAGAGTTTCCGGATTCTGCATAACCGTGGATTCTCCTATCAGGATTTGAATGACGGCAACTTCTTCCTGAACCCTGAAACCGGAGATGTCTTGATCTGCGATAACGACAACGTTTCCCAGTTTGGAGAAAAGTCCGGGATTGCTGGAAAATGCAGATACATGGCACCATCTATCGTTGTAGGAAGAAAGACGCCGGATAAAAGAACTGACCAGTTTTCTCTTGCCGTTGTCCTTTTCCTGCTGCTGTTGAGAAACCACCCTCTGGAGGGCGAGCAGACGCAGAGTAAGGCCGTCATGACGGAACAACGACAGAAGCGCTATTACGGCGAATCCCCTGTTTTCATTGCCGACCCCAAGGATGCGTCCAACCGTCCGGTAAAGGGCGTGCACAATAACTTCCTGATGAGATGGCCGCAGATGCCGGTATATATTCAGAATACCTTTATCAAGGCTTTCAGCAAGGAAGTCATGTGCGAAGACAAAATGGGAATCACGGAAAAGGAGTGGCTGCAAAATCTGCTTCGGTTCCAGTCGGAAGTCATCATCTGTCCCAATTGCGGAAAAGAAACCAGATATACCACTGAAAATGCAACGTGTATGTGCTGTCATCAGCCGATCACGCACATTGGCTGGATCCAGACACAATATTTCCGCATTCCGATTTTCCCCAAGCAGGAGATTGTTACAGCCTACATCACAGATTGCTACGACCAAAACGAATGCCGGACAGTTACAGCAAAGGTCGTACAGAATAAAACCAAAACCAAAATTGCACTCATGAACAAGTCCGGCGAATCTTGGCGGATCAACAATGAAACTGTCGCTCCCGGAGAGCGTGTTCTGATTCAAAAGGGAATCCGCATTCAAATCAAAAATGAGTATATGGAAATCAAATAACAGAAGAGGAGACTAGACTATGTCTGAAAATCTAAGCAGTTTTCTGGGAAATGCAGAGAGCATCCCGAAAAGAGTCATGCCGATCTTTTTCCTGATCGATACCTCCGGAAGCATGGAGGGCAAAAAAATCGGTGCCGTCAATTCTGCAATCGAGGAACTGATTCCGGATCTGCGGCATCTTTCCGAATCGCAGGCAGATTCCGAAATCAAACTGAGCGTGTTGAAATTTTCCACCGGCTGTGAATGGGTCACACCTGCTCTGATGTCTCTGGACGCCTTTGATGATTGGGAACCGCTGGACGCCAACGGCCTGACCGATCTGGGAGCTGCATTTCTGGAGCTGAACGACAAGCTGTCCAAAAATGGATTCATGGACCGAGGCGCAGCATCTTCCGGATTTTATGCGCCTGTCATCCTGCTCCTCTCTGACGGCGAGCCAACAGATGACTACCTCACTGCACTGAAAAAGCTACAGCAAAATAAGTGGTATCAGGCTGCGTTGAAAATTGCAATCGCAATCGGCGAAGATGCCAACCGTGAAGTGCTGAAAAAAGCGATTCGCAATGTCGAACTTCTTTTCACTGTAAACGACATCGGAAGCCTCAAAAAGATCATCCGTTTCATTGCAGTCACCTCCTCACAGATTGCAAGCACCTCTGCAACGGTTTCCGAGGATTCTGCGGAAGCACCGGCAGATGTGAAGGACGTCCGTTCTACGTCTGCGGAACATCAGATGGCGGAAGCCGCAAAGGTTATGCTGGAAGAAGAAAAGGAATCTGCATACAGTAGTATAGAAAGCACCGAAGAATCGCCCGAACCGATGATACTGGGTTCGGATGATTCCGATGATGATGACGAATGGGATTAAACAATGATGATGTACGAAGGATTTGCCGTTTCAGAAAAGGGCTATCAGCATATCTTGAGCCATACCGTATGCCAGGACAGTACACAATATCTGCAGGATGCGAACTGTGTCGTTGCAACTGTGGCAGACGGTCACGGCAGCAAGCAGTACTTCCGGAGCGACCGAGGTTCCCGCTTTGCCGCAGAGATCGCTTGCAATAAGATTCGGGAATTTCTAAAATCAATCACCTTTCCGTTTCCAGACTCCAAAACGAAAAAAAGTGTGGTGACACAGCTGATCCACAGCATCATTACGGAATGGCATATTGCCGTGAGAAATGACCTGATCAAATCCCCTTTCACGCCGAACGAACTGGAGAGAGTGCCGGAAAAGTACCAGAAAACCTTTCAATTTTTCACCGAGGAAAACTACAGAGCACATACGGAAAGCGAGATCTCAGACCTGATACAAAAGGAGCATTCTCACGTACAGAAAGCCTACGGTACTACTCTAATTGCGGTCGGGTTATGCAAATCCTACGCCATCGGTCTGCACATCGGCGATGGGAAATGCGTTGCCCTATACGAGGACGGGAACATGGACGAGCCGATTCCATGGGATGAGAACTGCCATTTGAACCGCTGCACTTCCATTTGCGATAAAAATGCAGCCAGTGAATTTCGCTGCCACATCTGGGACAACCAGATTCCCGTTGCCATTTTTCTAGGAACGGACGGTATCGATGATACATTTGCCGAGATGCTGCACTCTTTTTACCGCAATGTTGCACTTGATTTTTTACACGACAATTTCCGAAAGCGAACAGAAATGCTGCAAGCCAATCTTGCAAACATCTCCAAATCCGGCAGTCATGACGATGTTTCCATTGCGGGGATTCTGGATGTGCAGAAGTTATCCGCTATCGAACAAACCTTACAACAGATCACAAAATTGGAGACGCTAACTGCACAAAAAAAGCATTTGCAGGACACCATTCAGGAATTGCAGTTTCAGCTGGAAAAGATGCAGCGCCTTTTGTCACAATCGGCTGAAACACCGGAAACCGAGGAAAAAATCAAGCGGTATCTGGAAAAGAAACGTAAAATCGAGGAAAAGTTCTCCGAACAGCAGCAGAAGCTGGCAAGTGTCACACGGGATATTACAGCAGTGCAAAGAGGCTGGGAAGAAAAAGATGAGGCTTCCGGTCAGGTGCAAGCTGCTGATACAGAGGAGAAAACACAAGACAACGCTGCAATCTGTCCCACGGTTTCAGAGGATGACCGGTCACAGGAAATCACAGCACAGCAAGATGCACAGGAAGCCTACATTCCCGCCTGTGAAACAGAAACCGCATCCGCACAGCCAGAGGAATTCTCTCTGGATGCAGCAGAACCGGATTCGGCAGAAAGCGACAATGCCGGCGAAGTAAATGACGCAGTTCCGGAAGAGATCATCAGCGAAAGCGAAAACGAATGGGAAGAGGAGTGAGAAACATGGCGATCAAAGAGGCACACATTGTTCTTGCACGCTGCCCCCAGTGCAACCGGCGCTTATACGGCATCCGAGTCGAAAAGCAGCCAGACCACTGGGCACTGACATGGGCGTTCCCGATTGACGAGAGCAAAGCAAAATCGGAGGGTTACGACGAAACTGTTTTGAACGGAACGTTTCACCCGTCCCCCGATTATAACGGCTGTCCCTTTTGCGGAACCAAAACTTTTTTACACTGTCCACGCTGTTCCAAGATTACCTGCTACCATGGGGAATCCTATGCAACGTGTGCCTGGTGCGGATTATCCGGGGAAACAAAAACACAAAACAACATGTCGCTAAAAGGCGGCAGTATGTGAGAAAAGAGGAATCTGATTATGAAGTGCAGCAAATGCAATAAGACATGGAGCTTGTTTGACGAAAAATTGTCAGATAAGCAGCATTGTCCCCATTGCAAAGAAAAATTTATCTCTAAGTTCCAGTATTTCGATTCGGTTTCGGAGGGAATTGCCTACTGTCTGGAAATGGGCGGAAAGGAAATCCTGAAAAACAAATCTAAAATGAACGCCTATATCAATGACCTGATGGGCAATGATTTTCCGGATCACAATCTGGTGAAAAACGCCATCGACAGCGACATCGGTTCGATTCTGATCGATGCAGACGAAAAGGACGAAAAAACAAAACAGGCTGCCGTACAGCAGGCCATTGGCAGACTGATTCGTGAATTCTCGACAGAGAAAAAGAAAGCCGAAGAAGTTGTCACGTATTTTACAGACGCATTGCAATGGAAACTTCCCGCAGCGGCAGCGGAAAAAACAGGGGCTGTGAATGCAACAGCGAATCCGGCTGCACCGAAGCCCGCTGCAAAAGCCGCCGCACCGCCGACACAGAAACAGCAGCCGGCAGTGTCGAATGCTTCTCAGACAAGCCCGAATCCGTCAGGTCAAAATGCAACATTTTCACCTGCTGCCACACCCGGAACTGCAACGCCTCTGAATGCTGCAATCGCCGGTCAGTCGAATCCTGCTGCAAATCCAAACGGACAGAATCCTCGGCAGCAAGCACCGAACGCTACCTTTCAGGGTGCACAGCCCTATCCTGTCCCGCCGGTGCCGAACGGACAGACTTATCCCAACGGAACGATTGCACCGCAAAATGCAAACGGTGCACTTCAAAACAATCCCAACAGCACTCTGAATTCGGAAAATGCTGCCGTCAAAAAGAAGAAGAAGTCGCCGCTTGGCTGCCTGATCGCAATCCTGATTCTGCTGCTCCTCCTCGCCGGGTTAGTCATCTGGTATCTGATGAGCCACAAAAATGAACCGGAGCAAACGGTGTCCACTCCTGCCATCGTCGCCGAAGTCGAAGAGAGCAGCGAAGCGTCCACCGAACTTGAAACAGAATCCGAAGAAGAGACCACGGAAGCAGAGCACATCACGGAAACGAAAGAGGAACAGACAACAGAAACAACAGAGAAAGCAGCTGACAACAATACAGCAGCTTACGAGGTAAAATCTTTAGCACACTATAACGAGTATGATGGGAAACAGAAGATTCAATATGATCCGGTGAACAATAGAATCTACTACTATATGGACAAAAAGGAAATCGCATATTATGATTTGAATACCGATCAATCGGAAACGGTGCTTGATCTATCCGAAACAGAATATAAAAACGCCTCCTTGGATTATGGCGTCAATCCGTTTAATGGAAAAGTGTATGCAGACATTCAAAATCTTGGCCTTTATGATATTGATGCTAATAAACTTGTTCTACCAGACGAATATACTGTTCTTGCTGAACTATTCTTTCCATCATCTGATGAGGTACTATATCAAAATAGAATTTTTTCTTTGAGCACAGGAGAACAGCTTTCTTCCGGAGAGGTTCCTTATGCTAGCTCTACTGTATATCCATTTTTATATAATAACGAATACTATTATTTAATGCACCTCGGGTGGTATTACGAAATTGTAAAGACAACACAATTACTGACTTCAAACGGAGATTACACGGAATTCATGGAAACAAATATTGACGAAAATAAGCCGTTTTTTGTAGATACAGATGCCGTGTACTACATGATGGAGGATCATTCCATCTATCAGGTGAATCTTAGCTATCAGGAATCCGAGGAAGATGTCTTGAATCGTGACGAAAACCATGACATTATGATCATAGACAGCAAAGACATCGAAAACTCCGGCACCAATTATCTCAGCGACAACATTGTAGCTTTCACCAAAATTGACGACTCCACATTCGCCGTTCTGGACGGTCTGGATAACTCCCTGAAATTGGTTTCGGCAAAGTAAGCCTTTTCTTACAAATTTCAACCCTATCACATAAAAAATCCGGCAAGGTTTCCTCCCAAACCTCACCGGATTTTTTCACTTCTTCCCTACTCTATCAGCTTCCCCTTACCGATTCCGCCGCAACGGCTCCTTTACATAGTACGACTCCGCATCATGCTCCATTCGCAGGTCATACTCCTTGACCGGAACATACAGATTATGCTCTGGAAAATCCCTTTTCCGCATCGAGATCCATTTCTTGTCATGTTCCGGATGTCTGGAAATTGGAAGCTCCGGCATATTCTTTCGATAGATACACCGAATGTTCGGGTGCAGCCATAGATGATCGATGCAAAACCAATATGTTTCTTCGATATCATCTACATACTTTGCCAGCGGTATGCTGCTTACCGCTTTTTCTTCTGCCACGGCAATACGAGCAAATGGTTCTGCAAATTGCAGATGATCCCAATCATTTTCCCTGTCACAATTCGACACCACCGGCATGACTTCGTCAATTTTATCCTCCGGCATTTGATGCTTTTTCGGATAATACTGCACAATGCAATAGGCTCCCAGCAGACGATTCAAATCGCAGTATACAGACTCCGCACAAGCCAGCAAGCCAAAATCCACACACAAATCACGAAATTGGCTGCTGCCCCATGTGGTCAGATAGCTGAAATATTTCACCTCTTCCTGCACAGTCACACCATCCCAAACCGCAAGAATCAGTTTCAGATGATAGTCGCAGCAATCCTCGTAAAGCAGATAATCTGTCACCATTGCCTTGTATCCTATTGTAAATTCGTTTGGTTTTCGTTTTTTCTGAGACATTGAAAATTCCTCCTGTTTCGTTATCGGCTGCAATGCTTCTGCAGCTGCAGTATCAGTATAACACTTTGGATTTTCAGTTTGTAAAAACGAGTTGTTTTCGGAAAGGTGCTGCGAAAACCACATCACTTTTCTCACCCGTATCAACCCCCAACCTCAAATATATATTATAATTCCGGTAAGGTAAATCTTTCAGCCTTACCGGAATTTTTGTTTTTGGAGGAACTTGAAATGGAAGAAGAAGTAAGAATCTGCGACTACTGCGGAAGAGTACTTGCGGAGGAAGAAGGCACACCGGTAGACGATGAGCTGCTCTGCGACGACTGTGTTGAGGAACACTGTGTCACCTGCGACCACTGCGGCGAGACGATCTGGGAACAGAACAGCGTCTCCGATGAAGACACCTGCCTTTGTCAGGACTGCTTTGATGCCCACTACTACCGCTGCGAATCCTGCGGACAGATCGTTCCGGAAAGCATCGTCTGCTGTCACAGTGACTTGCCCTACTGCGAAAGATGCTTTGACGAGTTTGAGGACGAGATCGAGGAATACGGCTACAAACCCACACCTATCTTTTACGGAAACGGAAAACGATACTTCGGTGTGGAACTGGAAGTGGATGAAGGCGGCAAAGATAACGACAACGCTGCAGCTCTCAAAAACATCGCCAATGTGCACGAGGAAAACATTTACATCAAGTCGGACGGCAGCTTGGAGGACGGCTTTGAGATCGTTTCCCACCCCATGACCTTAGAGTATCACACAGAGGAAATGAACTGGAAGGAAGTCCTTCGGGAGGCAGTTGCCATGGGCTACCGTTCTCACCAGACCAGTACTTGCGGTCTGCATGTTCATGTCAATCGAAACGCTTTCGGAGATAACCAGGCAGAACAGGAAGATGTCATCAGCCGCATCCTGTTTTTTGTAGAAAAGCACTGGAATGAACTCTTTACGTTCAGCAGACGCAGCAGCTACAACATGAGCCGCTGGAGTGCAAGATTCGGCTTTGAGAAAACCGGCAAACAAATCCTGGAGAAAGCGAAAAGCGGATGCAACGGCAGATACGTTGCGGTCAATTTGAACAACTACCACACCATCGAATTTCGCCTGTTCCGAGGCACCCTCAAATACAACACATTCATCGCCACACTGCAGATGGTCAACCACATCTGTGATGCGGCGATTTCTTTGTCTGAGGAAGGTATCGATGCCATGAGCTGGTCGGAATTTATAAGTTCCATCGAAGAACCGGAACTGATCCAGTATCTGAAAGAGAGAAGGCTGTACGTCAATGAGTATGTGATGGAAAGTGAGGAGATGTAACATGTGTGCAGTGTTTGGATTTTTAGACTACAAGGGAAAGGTGAGCAATGTGATCTTAAAGAAATTGATACACTACCTCTCGGTAGCGGCGGAAGTCCGTGGCACAGACGCAACGGGAATCACCTACGTCCGGGGCGGCAGCATCGTCACCTACAAAAAGCCGAAACCGGCACACAAGGTCAAGCTGTTCTTTCCCAGAGACACACGATCGGTCATCGGGCACACCCGGTTCACGACACAGGGCAGCGAGAAACGGAACTGCAACAACCACCCGTTCGATGGACACTGCGGCACAGAGGCGTTCGCCCTCGCCCACAACGGCGTGCTGTACAACGACAGGGAGCTTCGCCGGGAACAGCCTCTCTCGCCAACCCCGATCGAAACCGACACCTACGTCGCCGTGCAGCTTCTGGAACAGGGACAGCAGCTGGACACGGAAAACATCAAACGCATGGCAGAACTGGTGGAGGGCAGCTTTGTCTTTACGATTTTGAAAAACGACAATACATTGTTTCTGGTGAAGGGCAATAATCCTTTGACGGTTTATCATTTTCCCACACTGGGATTGTACGTTTACGCCAGCACAAAGAGCATTTTGGACAATGCTTTGAAAAAGGTAAATCTGAATGGCAAGTACAGCGAAGTCGATGTTTCAGAGGGTGAAATCGTCAAAATATCTTCGAGTGGCAATCTCCATAAGAGCACATTTGAAATGCAGGACTACATCCACACCATGTTCAACCCGTACAATTGGAATCAACTGGACTATGCAAAATGGTGGATGGAAGATGAGCGGGAAGAATTGTTGCTGGAGTACTGCGGCACATTTGGCGTTTCGGAAGAAGAAGTAGAATTGTTGCTGGAAGTCGGCTATGATCCGGACGAAATCGAAGAACTGCTCATGGATACAGCGGCAATGGAGGAAGCAATTAGCGAGGCAAAAACACTGTTACAGTGTGAAGCATAAAATGAAAAATTGGAGGAATTTGACATGAAGGAATTTATCGCAGGACTGGTACTGACACTGGTGATCGGCGGCATCGGGATCGCCATCGAAATGCAGGAACGGGAGGAGGTGAAGTACATCAATGCCGATTGCAATTGAAATGTTTCTGGCGGGTGTTGCCTGCGGCGTAGAACTGCTGGCACTGGTCAAGAAGAGTAAGTGAGGAAAACATTGTTCGTGGGAGGCTTGGCGTGATGCTGAGCCTCTTTTTTTAGAGCAAGATCGGAGGAAAATCATGCAAAAATTACGCTCTATTGCAACTATTTCAAATGCTGCAATGCCGTCAGATCTCAAATCATATCTGGTGCAGAAAATGGAAAACATCGAAAAAACCTATCACTGTGACATGGGTGATATCCTTTCTGTAATTCTCTTAGAAAAACAGGAGCAACCTTATCTGCTTAACAAAGGATTGGAATTCTATGAGATTCTTTCCTTTTCCCATGCTGACTGGATCCACACTGTCTGGGCATCTTCGGACGGATACAGCGAGGATATCTACATTCCGTTTTCCACAGAAACGCAGAAACTTGTGGAAAGAAGGTGCTGCTGATGTTTTCAGAAAACCGCTATTTGACCAAAAGAATCCATGAGGAACTGCCGCTTTTTCTGCAATTATTTCTCTGGAACTGCATTGCAGAACTGCCTGTTCCAAAGGATTATCTGCAAATATTTCGACTTTCCGGAGCTGGCAGTCAGCAGATCGTTTTGCATTGTCAGGAAGTTCCGCCTTATGAAAAATGCTATCAATTTGCCGTGCCGTTTTCGCCGGTCACAGCGAAAATCTATGTGATTGCAGAATATGATGCAAACCAAAAGCCCTATGCCACCATGCTGTTTGCAGAAGAATACTAAGTGCTTTTCTTCCCTTTTCAAGAAAAGCCCGAAGAACATTCCGTTATACTTTTCAAAGGAGGCGGTTTTATGCCATATACCGGTCATGTGCGAAAGCGGACGACCAAATCCGGGATCACAACCTATCAGGTCATCGTGGAAGAAGAATCCTCTTTTGCCAACGGAAAACGCAAACGCTATTACAAGACCATTCAGGGCGGGAAAAAACAAGCAGAAAAAGTCATGCGGAATATGATCCATGAACTGGAAACCAGAACTTTTGTCAAAGACAATCGAATCACGGTTCGGGATTTCATGCACCAATGGCTGGAGATCTATGTGAAAAATCAGCTCTCCCCCACCACTGTACAGCACTATATCGATCAGACGGAAAAGTACATCATTCCACAGTTTGGAGATACCTGTTTGCAGCAACTAAAAAACATTGACATTCAGAAATGGATCTTTTCTCTGCAAAAGGCATCTCCCAGAACCGGAAAGCCGCTTTCACCCAAAACGATCAAAAACATTATGTTGAATCTCTCGGCGGCAATGAAAAAGGCAGTCATGCTGGAACTGATTCCGAAGAATCCCTGTGACGATCTCACGCTGCCCAAGCTGGAACATTACCAACCGGAAGTGTACAGCATGGAAGAAGTGGAGACCCTGCTGCAATGTGCCAGAAACACTGTCCTTTATCTGCCGCTGATGATCGAGATTTGTTTGGGCCTGCGGCGTGGAGAACTGCTCGCACTGCGGTGGCATCATGTGGATTTTCAAACCGGCTGTCTTACTGTCGAAGAAAATCTGGTAACTGTCAACAATCAAACGATCACCAAAGCCCCGAAAACACAGAGCGGCAGACGGGAGATTCAGATTCCCGGAACGCTGCTGCGGCTGTTGAAAAACACCAAAGCGGAACGCCACGCCGGACAAAATGATTACATCGTCTGCCAGGAGGACGGCTCTCCCTACAAAAGCGATTCCTTTTCCATGAAGTTTCGGCGATTTCTGAAAGCGAATGATCTGAAGCACATTCGGTTTCATGACCTTCGGCATATCAATGCCACGATCATGCTTTCGTTGGGTATCTCTCCCAAAGTTGCACAAGAGCGGCTGGGACATTCCAGCTATCAGATCACCATGGACATTTACAGTCATGTGCTGAAAAAAGTCGAGCAGGAAGCCGCCGACAAGCTGGATGCTGCTCTGTTTGAACAGAACCCTGCATAAGAAAAATACCTGGAATTCCAACAACGGGATTCCAGGTATTTTTTTCGGAAGTGGAAGAAGATTTTATAGAGAGTTTGGGGAAGGGTATCACTTTTTTCACTGGGTGGGGTGGTGAGGAAAGAAATGTTTCCTTTTACAACCATCTTCAATTTTCAGAAAAATCAGCATTCTAACCTTCAATTTTAATGTCAAAGTCCCACTCCACCAACAAAATTAAAAATGCTGCAGGCATCCGGAACTTTTCAGACGTTTTCAGCCCCGTCCTATCAAAAATGGGCATTCTGCCATTTCATGCCGACGGATTCGCCGACGAGCACGAACCATTGCCGACCTGGCAGTTTTCAAGTCAAAAAAAAATGAGCCGAGAAAACTCGACTCACAAGGCCTGACAAAAAACAAGAAATAGGATATAATAAAAAGAACATTCAGGCAAATGAGTAATCATTTCTTCCTTTCCGATTACTTCCACTTGCTTGAATGTTCTTTTCGTTTTGGAAACGCACGTCACAAATGATACAATGCACACCCACCAAGCAAAGGGAGTGCGTTCTGCACCCCACACCCCTCAAATTTTCTGCACCAACTCCGTCCCATCTTTCAAAACAAACATAATTTTTCCATCTCGATGCACCACTGCTTTTTCTACAGCAGCCAGCCACAATTGTGTATCAAATTCCGGCAGCATCCCATTTTGTCCGTTCAATGCTCTTTGAAAGCCCTGAATCTGTTCCCGTCTTGCCAACCGCTCTGCTCGCTGTTCCTGCAGAGTGGTTTCTTGTTTCTGCAGCGGTTCATACTGTCCCACCAGTGCCTGATACCGTTCCTCATACTTTTCCTGATCCTGCACAATTTCACTGTTCTCCCGAACATATCCCTGCACCTGTTCCGAAATCCGCATTTTCTGCGTTTCCAGTTCCTGCAATTGATACTCCAAATCCGTACAGTCTGTGAGCAGTTCCAGCATCACCTGACAGTTTTCCAGAATCGCTTTCCGCTTTTGCAGCAATTCCTGAACGGCTGCCTGAAACCGCTGCTGTATGACGCTCTCCTGCAAATGGGGTGTCTGGCATTTGCACACCCCTTGGAATTTATGATTGCACTGCCAGATCACCTGCCGATACTTGCTGTTGGAATGCCAGACTTTTGCTCCGAAGAAATTTCCGCAGTCGCCGCAGACAAGCCGGGCAGCAAATATGCTTTTCCCATTGTATTGCCGCCGCAGGTTTTGCCTCCGCAGCAATTCTGCCTGCACCAGTTCAAATTCCTCCGGCACTATGATGGCAGGGTGACTTTCCTCAATGTAGTATTGATGTATCGGAAGAAATAACAGAATCAACAAGCGAGAAAAAGTCCTTAAATGGTTTGATTTATGGAATTGGCGGAATTATCCTCGCAGGAATCGCTGTTCTTGCAGGATTTTTGATAAAAAAGAAAAGAGGTTAAGATTATGATTTATAAACATGATTATCAGAGAATGGCACTTGACACCGACAGAATGATGATTACGCAGTGTGGCAATGATTATCACGATTACAGTAACAACAAACTTGCGTGTATCTATATCAAGTGGGCAGAGGAACATTGTCCTGAACGTTTGCAGGCAGAAACAGATAAGGGCAGAATCTATGTCCATATTGATGAGCGTATCACTGAATGCGAAAAAGAAAAATGGAAAATCTGGAATAAAATGCGTGATACAGATTCTGAATATGCACTTGCGATAAAAAATGCTGACACGGCTAAGGTTTGGCAGCTTGAAAATCTCTTTGAGTTGCAGGCTGAGGAGATTTCGGTTCAGAGGTGCTTGCTTGTGTAGCCATGCTTTGGGTTATTGCTTTTCTGCAAAAATCAACAAAACTCCGTTTGGTTTAATTTGAACCAAACGAGTTTTGTTTTTATTCTCTAATATCTTCTGAAAGTTTCAATTTTCGATATTCCTTTTTAGGATATATTGCAATGAACTTGAACCCGTAATTTCTTTAAAGCACTGAATAAACCAACAATTACTAAGCCCTCTGATTTGGAATACTTTCATAAAAAGCACGACAATTATTTATTATATTGCTTGTTTGTATTTTGCTGTTGAAAAAAATAATTGAATATGTTATAATATTAATTGACAAATATACTGCCACCAATAAAATACATTTAGAATGGAGGGCGATGCCCATGATTCGTATTGCAGCCGTGGATGATGATAGCATATTTTTACAGGAATTAAAGGACATTATTTCTTTGCAAATTGACAATCATCAATATCCCTATAAATTGGATCTATATAATGATTCAGAAATTTTTTTAGAGTGCCTGCTGAAAACGCCGTATGATCTTGTGTTTTTAGATATGGATATGCCTAAATACGATGGCATTTCTATCGCAAAAAAACTGTCTGCTCAAAATATCGATACTACAGTAATTATTGTAACAGAACATGAACACTATGCTCGTGTAGGCTATCGATATCATGTATTTCGTTTTGTACGCAAAGGTTACTTAGCAGAAGAGATTCAAGAACCCATAAAATCATTTCTGTCGGAAAAAGTAAATATGAAACATAACATAATCTTAAATACAGATAATGGTATGGTAAAGAATATTGAACTGAGCAAGATTGTATACCTTGTATCCGTTGGACATTATATTTCTCTAAAAGAATATGGCTCTGCTGATAATATAAACCTCATTTCGGGTAAATACACGATGAATCAGTTTGAATCGCAATTCGAACCATACGGTTTTTTAAGAATACATAAATCATATTTAGTGAATTTTAGATATGTTGTCAAGATCCAATACGATAAAATGACAATTTCAGAAAGTGCTGGAATATATAAAGCCTTACCAATTAGTCACAAGAAAAGTTCTGATATACGGAAAAAAGTCGATTTGTTATTTAGGAAAGAAGACAGATTATGATGATGATAAATATATTTGGTGTTATTTCGGAATGTGTGATTATCACATACTTTTTATGTAAATATTTCGGATTCAGGTATCATGATTATGCAATTGTAAAATCAAGTTTATTTTTTATAATCATAGCTATTTATGATTATGCTTCTGGAAGATATATTCCATCTGAATTTGTTGCTTTTTGGGGTTTCTTTTTACTGACTTTTTTGTTTTCATTTATATTTTTAAAGGGAAATGTATTGGAGAAAATTGCAACTTGTGCATTAACCTTTATTCTTATTGCATCAATTAACCTACCCATTCTTGCGATTTCAAGTGCCATTACAAATCAATATCCTGATGCTATATTGAACAGTAATGGAAAAACAGATGTTTTAATATTAGATACCTTCTTTTCTAAAATTATTTATTTTGGTGTTTTACAAGCAATATTGCTTTTTCGAAGAAAAGAAAAGATTGTACTAAAAGCGAAAGAATGGATTGTTATTATAGCTTCATTCATTATATCCATTCTGATCGCATCATTGGTTCGTTTGCTATTGATAACGCATAGCACACAACCTTTTTTTTATTTTTTTATTGCACTGTGTCTAACAGCACTTGATTTGATTATTCTTCTATTTATTATATGGGTCAACCGTTCCATTTCTATTCGAGAAGAGAACTTACAAATTAGATTGAGATTGGAAAAGCAAGAAAAGGAAACAAAGCTTATTAATGAAAAATATGAAGAAATATCTATGCTTAGACACGACTTTAAAAAGCATCTTCATAATATTGATAAGTTGCTTGATAGTGATGAATTAGATAACGCAAGGAATTATATGAAAGGCTTACTAGAACAGCAAAATGACTCCTTATTGCGGACAATTCATTCAGATCAAACAATTTTGGATTCTCTGATAAATGAAAAAATTCAAGAAGCAAAAGAAACAGGAATAGACATTACATGTCGATTGATTACAACTATACCAGATAAATTGCAGATGGATGTGTGTTCCATATTAACTAATTTAATCGATAATGCCATTGAAAACAGTCCTTTTTCTATAAATAGTAGAATTATTATAATTATACAACAATCACACGGATACTATCGTATAACAGTAAAGAATACTATCACTCATTCCGTCTTAAAATATAATCATGACTTACATACGAAAAAACTAAATCGAGAGCAGCACGGTTGGGGGTTAAAATCTGTGCATCGTATTGCTGAAAATCATGGTGGTAGAGTTGATGTTTACGAGGAAAACAATATGTTTATTGTTGCTGTAATTTTGCAAGATGACTGAAAGCTGTGATTAAAGCCACACGTTAAACGGGTGGTTTGAGAAAAAACTATAAGGGCATATTACGGACACGCCCCTTAAGTGGGCTGAGAAAGGTTTGCCAACTGCATTTCATTCTCAGCTACCCCCTTAAGGGGTATTCTTTTTTATTTCTTACTGCTTTTCTTTTTCCCTTCAGTATTTTTCGAATGTGCTAAACTACTTATATCGTCTCTTTTCATGATGATACCTCCTTTGTTTTTTATTGTTAGGTTGGCAGACCTTAACCTTATTATAACTCTGGAGGTTATTTTTTCTACCCATAGCTTTAAGCTTTTTGACCCCCTCCCGATTTAACTGGGGTATTGTGCAAAAAATGTAACTTGGTGCAAAAAAATGTAACTTGGTGCAAAAACTATTGAATTGTTTTGTGATATATGATAAAATACATTCCAGAAAGGCATGATAGTATGATAGAAAAAATATCAAAACAGATCACAAATCATCTAACACAAAAAAACGTAATAAAATCGGAAACTGCTGAAATGTATAGATATGGAATTGAACTCGTTATATCAACATTTATCGGCATAGTTCTCATATTATTGTGTGGATTGGTTTTTGATATGTTTTGGATGACGGTTCTATACTATGCTATATTCTTTACAATTCGACGATTTGCAGGCGGGTATCATGCTAATACATATATGGGATGTAAGGTAGTCTTAGTGATATCAACAATAGTGATTTTGGCGATTACAAAATCTCTTGCCTTTCTAAAATCATATTCGTTGATTATGCACATCTTACTTTTGATTTTTTCAATATCCACTTTGATTCAATTATCTCCAATCGATAGTGAAAACAAGCCTCTGGATACGAAGCAGGAAAAAAGATGTAAGCTGATTGTATCGGTTTTGTCGATATCATTTGCAATAATCAGCCTGCCTGTGTATTATTTGAAAGTAGAATGTGCCTGTGTAATTGCACTTACATTGGTTTTAATTGCAATTATGCAAATTGTCGAAATTTTACGAAGGGGGTGAGTAATATGAGCAATAGTAATAAAATCATCTTGAAATCGGTAGCTAAGCTTGCTAAAAGTGCTGCACGCTGTGCTTCTGGAGCTGCTTCTTTTTTTGATTTTCACCAACCAAAGGAACCAGAAAATCTGAAAGCAATGCTGAACAGCGAAGAGAAGAAGTAATGCACATTTAAAAATCAAATTGCTAAAGCTAAAGAATATGTGCAATGATAAGGAGGAATATCATTATGGCAAACGCCAGAAAAATTGTAGCAGCTATCATGGCTGCCACAGCACTTGCTACAACTGCTATGAGTGGAATCAGTGCAAGTGCTTCCTATAAGGATGATGAGTTAACTTACTTTTCTGTAAGTGGATACAGCGAGCGTAGTACAAAAGTACGTGAAAAAGAAGATTCAACTTCTGCAAGTATTAAAATTGTCTCAACTAATCCTTCAGGCTGCAAGGCAACGGTAAAAGTCTATGGCAATTATTCACAAAGCACATCTGGCGGTGTAAACAAAACAGCTGGAACCCCTAAGGTTGTTGGAGCCTCTTCTTACTACACATACCTTCCTAATTATGTTTGGGAGCATATGAAGAAAGATAGCTCTGGACATGTGCATGACCATATCTATGCGTATCTTACATTAAGAACGTATTCGAATCCTCAGGCTAAACCTGACTTTTCCATCGTGAAGGGCTATTGGAGTCCAGACAGTATCTAAACAATATCTAATCAGAAATATTAAAACTTTGCGGCAGTAATAGTCATTTGAATTTTACTGCCGCAATACTATTTTGAAAAAGGAGTTGAGTTTATAATGAAATTCGAAATAACACTTTTTATGGTATGTTTCTCGATGTTATCAATTGGATTAACAGGATGTTCATTCCAAACTGATTCCACTGATAGTAGTGAATCTGTTGCAGAATATAATATAAATGGAGATGAATCTCTTATTAATTCCGAAAATCTAGACCTGTTTTCTGAAGTTGCTGGAAAAGCTGAAGAAAATGAAGATACAATAACATTACCTATTGTTATCAACGAAAGCAAGGAAATTACAGATAGTGCCACAGTAAAATTATTATCTGCAAAATTCGAAGAAAATGAGATTAGGAACTTCCAAAATATATCGCAATACTACACTACGATACCTCATTATGAAAAATATTTTGATAATGATGGTTCATTGAATTCGGATTATGTTTTTGCCGAGTTAAATATTGGAATTACTTCTCAAAAATCATGGGATGATCTGTATTTAACATCTTTTAATCTTGAATACATTTATAATGGACAATATGGTTCTTGTGAGCCCAAATTTATTGATAATTGTATTGATTTTGAAGATCCACATAAGCAGTCGACTGTTGCAATTAAAGCTGACGAAATGAATGAAATTAGCATTGGATACATATTACCAAAAGAAGAATTTGAGAACATTGATGAAGTATATCTCCACGCTCAATTTGCCACTTTTAGTATTGATGGTTCTAAAAGTATTAAGATTAATTCATTTGATTTCTCCGAATAACGCACACAACAAGGATGGAATACTATGATAAAATTAATGAGACAAGAAATTAGAAGAATATTCAAAAGCAAATCTCTATATATAACAATTGGCATTGGCGTGTTTTTTACACTTTGGCTTCTTGTGGATCAACTGGCAGAAACAAAAGAAACCCAGGAACTGATAGAGAAATATGGCACAATAAAAATGGGATTATATTATCCAGATTCACTCTATAATCATTTTATCGGTCTTGATTATTGGCACAAACAACCACAAACATTGTATATGCTGTTTCCTTTATTAGCTTCTATACCATATGCCTCTAGTTATTGCTCGGAGAAAAAAAGTGGATATTTAAAAGTGATGCTTACAAGAATAGATCGTAAAGTTTATTATATTTCTAAGTTCATTTCTGTTTTCTTTAGTGGGTTTATCACAATTATCTCAATTTTAATAATATCTTTGATCATCTCCATGATGTTTTATCCAATGTTAAACCCTGAACCTATAACCTCACAGTTTCCTGTAGCGATAGGTAATAGCATGTTCAAAACATTATTTATTGAACATCCTATGTGTTATATTCTCCTATATATCATAATAGACAGCATTTTCTTTGGCCTTACTTCTCTGATTTCTCTCGCTATAAGTACCATTACAAATCGAATCTTTGTAGCGACGGTAAGCAGTACGATTGTATTCTACATTTTTGCTTTTATAATGTCATCGCTCAAAATGTATACTCATAGCCCTGCTGTATACCTTATTCCATATCAGCCATTTGAGGGAATAAAAATACATGTTATAATACTTCACTGTTTGGTTATTCTTCTCTTGTGTGGGGCACAATTTATATTTAAGGAAGCAAAAAAAGATGTATTATAAGTACGATTTGAAAAACGGAATCATATACGAATGGAAACAATTCCTTTTGCCGTTTTTTGTCACTCTAGTTGCGTGTTTTAGCTTTACGTCTGATATAAGAACAGCCGAAAACATAGGACAAATTGATAGAGGAATTATGCTTAGTGATGTTATCATTTACTTATTCAAAGGTGAACAACCTTTTGATCCAATGAATCCTGAGAGTTTTAGGTTTCCTTTTTTGTGGTTGATCATACAACTGGGACTTGCATTTATAACTGGAAAATACCCATTATCTGAAATTTATACAAACCATGGTGCAAATGTATTGATAAAGGGTAGATCCAGAACAAAATGGATTTTGTCTAAATTTTTGTGGATATTTACCGTTTGTATCGTGTACTACCTGATAATTTTTCTTACCATTATAACTTATTCCAAAATTTTAAATTACAACATTAATCTTAATTTGGTCGAAACAAATTCTCTTATTTTACTTGCTCCAATTAAGAATATTAGTATCACAAATCTAATATGTATATACTTATTGCCAGTAACTACTTCTATCACAATTTCATTTCTTCAATTTACTATCGCTGTGTTATTTAATTCTGTTATTAGTTTTGCTTTCACTTTGGTCATGTGTGGTGTATCAATATTTTATGAGAATATATATCTTATTGGAAACTGTTCATTATTGATAAGAAATGAGATCTATAACATAGACGGGATATCTATAAAAATGTCGTATTTTATTTTATTAGTAGTCATAGTAATATCGTTTACGTTTAGCATAGTATATTTCAAAAACTGTGACATTTTACAAAACAGGAGGAATGAATGATGTACATAGAACTAGTCGGCGTGACAAAAAAGATTAAGGGGGTACAAATTCTAAATAATATATCTTTAAAAATGGAAAGTGGAAGAATCTATGGATTTCAAGGAAAAAACGGCTGTGGAAAGACAATGTTAATGAGGGCTATTTGTGGTTTGATTAAGATCAACTCAGGAAGTATTGATATAAATGGCAAAATTCTTCATAAAGATATTCAATTTCCTGAGAGTATAGGTGTTTTAATAGAGAATCCATCATTTTTGAATAATTTTACTGGCTTTGACAATTTGAAGATGCTTGCTGAAATACAGGGAAATGTAACTGACGAAGAAATTAAAAAAGCAATTATTTCAGTTGGACTCGATATTCATGATAAAAGAGTCTATAAAAAGTATTCATTAGGAATGAAACAAAAGCTGGGCATAGCTGCAGCAATCATGGGGCCTCCTGATATAATTATACTTGATGAGCCTATTAATGCAATTGACGAAAATGGAGTTGAACGTGTTCGTAATATTTTGCATGAGATAAAAAAAGGGGGAGCGATTATAATAGTCGCTTGTCATGATAGAGAAGAACTTGAACAACTCTCAGACCATATCTTTCACATTGAAAACGGAAGGATAATTGATGATGAAAAAACTATATAAACGTTTAATTATAGGCACATTGCTATTGACAATGGGTATCAGCATTTCGGCAAGAATAGTTGCCGTTAATAGTAGTTTGAACACTACCGTTTCTAAGATTGAAGAATCAAATAAAACGTTTGAGTGCAATGGTATCAGGATGTGCATTTCGAATTACAAAATTTACGATGGTGAAGAACTAAATAAACTGTACGATAATGAATTGGAAGATGTAGTTGACAATTATGATATACTTTTCAATATAAGTCTTGAAAACACATCTCATGATATAAAGCAGTATAATGCTGTTTCTTCTGGTATTATGTATGGTTATAATAGTGGAGGAAGTGTTAATCCTTATTTATACCAATATTTCAATCAGGACTCTGATGGAATATTGGTACTAAAATCTGGAGAAAAAAGGACGATTACGTTAGCATTCCCATATGAAGAATATAACAGCGAAATTATGTACGTTGTATCATTGTATCCTGAAAATATACGGATACGCCTAAGATAACAGATCTTTTGTGAAATTAAGTTGATATATCAAAAGTTACAAATTAGCAAGAAAAGAAAATCGAAAAGGAAATTTATTTTTTTTCTGTATTATTTTTATGAATTTCAGTGATTTTTTAAGTCTAAAGATATATTCTGCATAAGCCTTTTTTAAATGATGTGGTGCGTAATTCAGTAATTCTATAAATTAGTTCATTTTCGTATTCTTTTACACTTTAATATTTCATCATATTCTAATTTTATCACATTCCTTTTATTTTGCAGGAAATCTAATAGTCAATACAAATATAGAATAATATAAGTAAAATTTGTTTTGAAAAGCAATCACAAGTAACACCATTTTATTATAATGATGTCGCTTTTGATTGCTTTTACTTATATGCTGCAATCTGTCAAGGCAGAAAACAAATTCGCAATCTAACTTTTAAACTAGGATATTTTCGAGATATTTTTATGCGTTTTATAAAGAACATAAACAATACAATTTTATAAACAAGAGGTGACAAAATGAATGCTAAATGTAGATTACTATGCTTAAGAGAATTGTTTATCAAATATACAGATATAAATCACTATATTTCAATGGAAAGAATCCAAAATTACCTAAACTCCTGTGGTTATCAGGCACATAAGGTAACCATAAAAGACGATATTGAAGCTTTGATTTTGAACGATATGAATATTGAATACGTCCACAACAAAGGTTATCATTTGAGATCGCGTCCTTTCTCACTCAACATCTTAAAAACACTTGCCGATGCAATTGCATCTTTTCGATTTTTGACAGTCGATGATTCCGAAAAATTGCTTAAACTGATTGAAAGTCTTTGCAGTATTTATGAAGCTCCACTACTCAGACGTGAAATCATGCTGACCAATCGTGTGAAGTCTGATAACGAGCAGATTTTTGACAATATTGATATGATAAATTCTGCCTTACATAATAATCAGCAAATCAGCTTTGACTATTATGACTATGATATAAATAAGCAATTAGTTCTCAGAGATGGAGTAAAACGAACCTGTTCGCCGTTTGCATTGGTGATGTGTAATGAACAGTACTATGTTGTATCCAACTATGAAAAACATGGTGATACCTATACGAACTTTCGTATTGACAGAATGAGAAACATCAAACTTATCGATTTATACAGAAATACTCCCTGTGAAATATTGAATCTGGAACAGTACATCAAATCATCTTTTTCTATGTTTAGCGGAAAGAGTGAGTACGTCACACTACGCTTGCCATTGGAGAACAAATACTGTAACATCGTGATCGACCGGTTCGGGAAGTCAGTTCTCATGCTCAGGGACAAGAAATCGGACAATCACTTTATCATTCATGTTCCTGTAAGAGCAGAATATCCGCAGCCGTTCTTTTCCTGGATATTTTCATTCAGAGGAAAGGTGGAGATCATAAGTCCGATCAGACTGAAAGAACGATATACAAAAGTTCTTTATGAAAGCTGTGTACAGCAATATATGAATTAACGAAAGCAGGCACTTCGTAAAAATTGAAGTGCCTGTTTTATCATTCTATTTCGTTTTTGTCCTGACTTCTCTCTTTCGGCTTAGTCGTTTTCTGTCTGTCCTTGAAAGCTTCTTTTTTGAGTTTTGCTCTTTCAAAATAGCAGGTTCGCTGTTTTTCAGGAGCATTCTTTTTGGCTTCAATTGCCGCCTGATTGAGTTCATCAGTAAGAGAAGCAAGACGTTCTGTTTTCTGTTCCAGTTCTGCTTGTTGTGGAAATGGTGTATTGACAATACGCCGGGCATTTTCCAAATTCATTTTCAGCTTATTTATGTTGTTCTGTGCATCACTGATCGTCTGGTCAATTTTGTAGAGTGTAGATTCCATACGCTTGAGATTGGCAGAAAAGCTGCTTGTTAAAGCACATTTATGCTCAGCGTTGCCTTTCATGGTAATGGAAATGTCAGGTTCATTGCCAAACATCACCGCCTTGACGGATAGCTTGAATCCCTGAAATTCACCGATTTCTTTTTCACTGTCGGAACTCTTTTTGACAAAATCCAGTACCGCATCTTCAAGAGCCTGTGCTGCTTCTTTACGGTCCGTATATTCCGTGCCATCAATGGTAATTTTGAATACGGGTAGTTTTGTTTCTTCATCTATCGGAAGCTGACGAAGTGTTTCACGGTCAGCTTTGAGATTTTCAAGTCTTATTTCAGCATTTTCAATTTTTGCAGGAGTGACAGCTACTGTCTGCTGCATATCAAATACCGTATTGGTATGTTCCGCTTTCAGAAGATTCAGTTCCTTTACCTCGTTATCCAGCATCATCTTTTCCTTGATACGTTCATCTCCTGTACAGAGTGCCTTGATCTCAGAATAATTGAGTGCCTGCTGATCTACGTCCTCACAAGTTCTTGCAGGCGTTTTGGAAGTCATGATCTGTCCGATGAAACGCTGCTTTGCTTCCAGTGTCTGATAGAGATACGCATCAAAACTGCCTTTTGTCACATAGTTAAAGACATGAGCCACGCTGTTCTGGTTGCCTTGACGTTCGATACGTCCGATTCGCTGTTGCAGGTCACTCGGTCGCCAAGGAATATCCAGATTATGCAATGCAATCAGCTTTTTCTGACAGTTTGTACCCGTACCCATTTTGCCTGTACTGCCCAGCAGAACTCTCACTTCACCTTTATTCACACGGTCGAAGAGATCAGCTTTCTGCTGTTCGGTTTTTGCATCATGTACATAGGCGATCTCATCCGGTTTTATGCCGTTTACGATCAGCTTATCCCGAATATCATCATAGACGCAGAAATCACATTCTTCCTCTAAAGATTCTCTTTCAGAAGCTGACTTTTCATCAGCATTTTCTCCCTTATCCGTTGACTGTGAGTTTTTCTTTGGAACACCCAAATCGCAGAAGATGATCTGGGTCAGCTTTTCCTCTGCTGTATCGTGATAGATCTGCGTAACGTTTCTGACACACTGATTCAGCTTTGTATCAGGGCTATCCTCAAATGACGGGTCGATCAGTCTTGGGTCAAGTCCCAGCTTTCTGCCGTCGGAAGTAATACGGAGCATATTGTCCACAGAAGGGTCAACATTTCCGCTTTGTACATCATCAGCACGATCAGATAACTCCTGTACAAGTGTTTTCTGAAACCCTGTTGCTTCGATATTCTCAATGTGATACTTCATTTCGGGCGTAGCAAGGTCGAGCGTGTCTGCTGTACGCACATCGGCAACCTGTTTGAACATACTCATCAGTTCCGGCAAGCCTGTATAGTTGGCGATACGGGTGCGTTCCTTAAACTTGTTGCCGGCAGGAGCAAGCTCCCATTCCGTTTTCTGTTCCCCGAATACCGTTACCCAGTTGTCGAAATTGCTCAGTCCATGATCTTTCAAAAAGTCATATTCCAAAAAACGCATCATGGTATGTAATTCGGTTACAGAGTTACTGAGTGGTGTGCCTGTAGCCATAATCACACCTCTGCTGCCGGTCTTTTCATCAAGATAGCGGCACTTCATAAAAAGATCCAGTGCCTTTTGTGAAGCAGAGGACGAAATACCGGCCACGTTGGTCAGTTTCGTCTGGGTAGGAACATTTTTAAACTCGTGTGCTTCATCGATGATCAGCTTGTCTATGCCCATTTCTTCAAAAGTGAGAATATCATCATGTGTTTTCTCCAGCTTATCCAGTCTTGCTTCCAGCGATTTCTTGGTACGCTCCATCTGCTTGACCTGAAAACGAGAACCTTCTGCCTTTTTCAGTTCTTCAATGCCTGCCATAATATCATCAATCTGGTCCCGTAAAATAGATACCTGTCTTTCCTTGGAAAGTGGAATCATGCCAAGCTGTGAGTGTCCGATAATCACAGCATCAAAATCACCGGTGGCAATTTTGGAAAACAGCTGCTGTCGGTTTTCCTTTTTGAAGTCGCTTTTGGTTGCTACCAGAATATTTGATCCCGGATAGAGCTTCTGAAAATCTTCACCAATCTGTTCTGTCAGGTGGTTCGGAACGGCAAATAACGGCTTTGTGCATAAGCCCAGACGTTTGGATTCCATTGCTGTTGCGATCATCTCAAACGTCTTGCCTGCACCAACACAGTGTGCGAACAGCGTGTTGCCGCCAAATAAAGCGTGTGCAATAGCATTTTTCTGATGTTCTTTCAGCGTGATTGCAGAGTTCATACCCGGAAATCTTAAAGCTGAGCCGTCATATTCACGAGGACGAATAGAATTAAATTGTCGGTTGTACTGTTCTACAAGGGGAATAGCACGTTCCGGATCTCTGAATATCCAATCCTTGAAAGCCTGTTTGATCTTTGCAGCTTTCTGCTGAACGATCTTCGTTGCCTTGATATCGACCACTCTGCGTTCTTTTTCATTGCCATTCAGATCCAGATAGGTTTCCGACTTATACACCTTTGGCTCTTTCAGATTCAGAAGCTGCTCCATAATCTCATAAGCACTCATATTCTTTGTTCCAAAATCTCTGCGGCTCAAAACGGAACTGTCCGCCCTCTTGTTCTCAATATGCCAGGTGTTGGTGTGTTCGGAATAATCCACTGTTATATTTTTCGGTTTCACCCAGAACGCTTTCTTTACGTCCTCACGGTTTTCTCTCGGTGTCTGAAAAAGCTCATACATGAACTGCTGATACAGTTCTTTCGGAATCCATGTCGCACCGATCTTCACATCAATATCGCCTGCCTTTAACGGCTCCGGCATCGCCTTTTCAAGAACCGTGACATTTTCAGCAAAACGGCTGTCACTTTCAGCATAAGCTGCTGCAATATCCAGCTTCTGACAAATATCGCCAGACAGGTATTCACTTGCCGACTGATACTCCTCGGTGTTCGGCACAAGAAAAATCTCACCCTTTAACTCCGCAATCAGCAGTTCCTGTGACATATCTGTCAGCTTGCTCATGTATTCAAGATCAACCTTTGCCGTTTCCGCCATAGAGATTGCAAGTGCTTCCAGTGCTGTATCTACGTGTTCAATCGGTTTTGATGGTCTTACCGTTCTCTTGGTAAAAATATCGGATTTTGCGATCAGCTTGTCCTTGTCAAATTCCTTTTCCAGGGTGAGCAACAGGTTATAGGAACAATCATCACGCAAAACCTGACGATTTTTACGACTGTGCAAAAGCCCATACTTCTTGTAAAAATCATCATACTGAACAGAGAGTTTTTGCTGAACCGCTTTAATCTCATTTTCAGGACGGTCATCTGCCTGTACTTTGAGAAGTTCACGAACCGTATCTCGCAAATCAATAAATGCAGTCATACGGTCGTAGTCTTTCGATTTTGTATCCATTACTTTGGAAACATCAAAATTTCCAAGCTTGCTTTCGCCGCCTTTGAGATAAATATCACCCTTATCATCTTTGAAAAAGCTGAACGGGCGAAGTTCAGTAGCAGTCATTGTGACCTGTTTATCACTGAATTTGAATACTTCATTCGTTTTTACAGCTGAAATCTGCGTATCCAGTTTCTGTACCGCTTCATGAATCTGCTGACGGAGATCTGCACCCTCTATGGGAATACACATCGTGTCATCATTTCTACCGTAAAGCTTGTTGCCCTCTACGATCGTACCAAGTACCATTTCAGGATTTTCCGCAAAGTAGCTGTTTACTCTGAGTCCATCCTCAGTTTTGCCAAGATGTACCCAATCAGGCAGTCCTTCCGGAGGTGCAGAGCGTTTTTGCAAGAAAATAATATCCGAAGTAACTTCTGTACCCGCATTCGCCTTAAAAGCACTGTTTGGAAGTCGGACAGCACCGATTAAATCGGCTTTCTGTGCCAGCTGCATACGGAAACTTTCATCTTTCTTGTCGAGTGTTCCTTTCGATGTGACAAAAGCAACAATACCGCCTTTTTTCACCTTATCCAGAGTCTGAGCGAAGAAGAAATCGTGCAGTTTGGTTGTGCCATACTGTTTATCCGGAAAATTCAGATCTCCAAATGGTACATTACCGACCGCAGCATCAAAAGAACCATTTTGAAAATGGGTGTTTTCAAAACCGGTTATCTGAATGTCAGCATCGGGATAAAGCTGTTTTGCAATTCGTCCGCTGATGGAGTCAATTTCAACGCCATAGATATTTGTATGTTCAGCCATTTCTGATGGCATTTTACCAAGAAAATTGCCGACACCGCAGGACGGTTCAAGGAGATTGCCGCCATTGAAGCCGAACTTATCCAATGCTTCGTAGATTCCATCAATAATTGCAGGAGATGTGAAAAAGCTGTCAAGAACAGACTTTCTTGCATCTTCATATTCTTTCGGTGTAAGTGCGTCAGATAGTTGGGCAAACTCTTTGCTCCATTGCTCATTCTCAGAATCAAAAGCCTGTGCAAGACCGCCCCAACCAACGTATTTTGACAGAATTTCCTGTTCTTCAGGAGTAGCCGTTCTGTCCTCACTTTCAATTTGCTTTAATGTCTGAATGGCAAGCAGATTGTTCTTGAATTTGGTTTTTGCACCGCCTTCACCGAGGTTATCATCGGTTATGGTGAAATTCTGCGTCTTTTCATCTGCTTTAATTTGCTGTTCCAATTTTTCATCGGGAGCAGCTATATTTTCCGGCTTAATATCCGATTTTTCTGTTTTAGATCCACGTCGATTCCTGCGGTCAATATCTTTCTGCGTGATATATTTATCATGTTGAATAAGGTCAGCAGTGAGTTTTGCAACTTCCGTCCAACTGAAATCAAATGTTTCCTTGCTGATTCCATTATCAACACTTCGGAGTGTAAAATGTATGCCTTTTGAGTCATGGTCAACGGAGAAGATATTGCCGTCAGCAGTATGACCGCCTGTGCCATACTCGTTTTTTAGAAAGTCAGCAAATTCCTGATTGCTTGGGTTATTTTCCTGAAAAAATTCTGCAATGCGAAATTTACCGCCCTCAAATCCGCTTCCACGCATGATTTCCTTGTGCAGTTCTTCAAAACGGTTGACATCTGCAACAGGTTCGCCATACTGTACAGGTGTAATGGCTTGTGCGGATGCGGACGAGTTTACAGGTTCTGATTCTCCGAACAGAGTCAGTTGCTCATATTCCTTTTTTCCGTTTCCAAAAGGTTTGAACTCCTTGTCATCCGCTATAAATCCAAGCCCTGCATCGGCAATGGCATTCTCAGAGAACAGCGGTGCATCATCAGAAATTTCAGTTTCAGCCGATTTTTCTTTAATAGTTGTATCCATCTGTTCCAAATTCTCAATACCTGCATGATGATTGGCAGATTCAACAACCTCAGACAAGAACGTTTCCAGTCCCTCTTGTGGCATGATGACATTGCCGGTATCTCGTGAGAGCATGATTCTTCCTCTGTCCTCATTGATGCTGTCAATATGCCACTCTTTTCCCTGAAATTCAATATCATCGCCAACTTTGAACGGCAAATCAGAAGCCTTTGTTGGAATAACTGATGCGATTTCATCATCAGAAAGCGATACCAAATCATTAAAATCAAGTACTGACAGAGCATTTTCATTCATTTCCGCAAGGGAGTTATACTGCTCATCACGAACGACATTGCCATCATACTCAAATATGAGCCTGTACTGTTCCAGATCTGCATACACCTGTATGGGGAGATTATGTTCTTCGTCTGTTGTATAAGCAAGCGAGATATTTGAAAGATCAGAAAACTCAGCTAATTCACCGAATTCTCGGTCATAGTAGTCGGCAATGTGTTGTTTTGCAATATCCAAATCAGACAGTTCTGTAGACTGTGCTTTGTCAGCAAGATAATCTTCTGTTGTTGCAATTGCAGGCGATTCCGGAAGGTCAATTTCTTCAACCGATACCAGTTCCTCACGCTGTGCAATTTGCAAGTCAAACTCCTGTTTGGCAGATAAAAGCAAATCGAGTTTCCTGCTATTATCAAGAAATTGGCTGGTATTGCTCTGGTCGAGATAACCAATCAGCAGATCGTTCATTGTACCAAGCTGTGTAATGTCATAATCCTTAGAAACATAGTTTTCAATGACATTTGCCATGTTGTTTCGTGCTGCAATTTCAATAGAGGAAGAAAGAGCCTGTATCTGCTGATTATCAAGCCCCATATTCTGCAAGTTTTCAAGAATTTGATTTTCACAGATTGTCTGACGAAGAATTGCCTGAAAATGCGGTGCGTCCTCTTTTTCAGTGGTAAACATAACCTTGCCGTCACGAATTAGTCCTGAAAATTCCGCACCACGCTCGTAAAGCTTCGGTTCCATCTTATGATACTTGTCAGGTGTCAAGGGCGAAATCATAAACTGTCGGTTTCGGATTTCTCTGTATGGTCTGTTACCGATGATTTCTTGTGAAGCCTGTCGGCTATTCTGAATCATTGGTTTTCTCATAACCTTTACAGCATCCTGAATAGCACTTATCTGAGAAATATCAGCCTGAGATACAGTCATTACCCCTTTGCCGCTGGGATAGATTCTTGCTGAAAACGAGATGTTCGCTTTGTTTGCCAATTCCGCCATTTTGAGAATGGTTTCTCTGTCCTCGCTGATATAGGATTTCTGGGGAATATATTTGTAGTCTGTATTGCCGATAACATTTTTATCCTGCGGAATATGTTCTTTGCCCGACTTCTGTAATCTGCAAAGGGATTCATCAAGACCTGTAACATTCTTGAAGTGGTCAATTTCAGAACTGTTTACTGCAATCATCGTGTTGCTGCCATCGCTGTATGCACAGTAATTCAGCCCTGATTTATCAAGTGCCTGCTGTATCTGCTGAAATGTATCTTCACGCATGACAGCAACGGTTTTATCTCTGTTATCCGTTGCTTCCTGCCAATAAGGATTGCCGTATCGCTTCATTTTGTTCATTCTCCCTTGTAATATGTCATTCCAATCTTTTGCTCCATTTGGTGTTACTCTTTTCATGGCAGGATACCGAGCAATCAGTTTTTCGGCAAATTCGTTTCCTGTCTTATCGTTATCGGTGCAGAGATAGATGTTTTCAGGTGATATTGCATATCGTTGCATCGTTTCCGTGACAACAGAAGGTTTTACGCCTGCCATGGAAACCAGCCTGTAATCCCTGCGTTCGGGGTATAGATCAGCAAATGAAACCGCATCGATGGCACTCTCAAAAAAATAGGTATTGGCAGGTTTGCCGCTGACTATTTCAAAGCCATAGCCGTCTGCTGCACCTTTATCAAAGGATTTGAAACGCACATTTGACGTACCGACCTTTTCCGCACCAACTAATAAGCCATTTTCATCGAAAATTTTGAATACTGCATTGCCTGTTTTTCCTTCCTGTGATAATCTTCCCTCAGCAGTCAACTTTTCAAGAGATGCGATAGATAATCCACGACCATTGTGCAGATAGTGCATGGTTCTGGATAGATCTGTGCTCTCGTGCAGTGTGATCTCACGATTTTTAGGCGGCTCTGCTTTTGAAATACTGTGGGAGTGAAACGGAATTGCTTTTTCATTGCTGAGTAACTCCACCGCAGAAATAAAATCAAGTCCCATAAATTCCTGTACAAACTGGATGTTGCTGCCGCCTTTGTTTTCGGAAAAGCGAAACCACTTTCCAACTTCGCCGGCTTTGTTATTTTTGATATGCAGGCTGTCGTGTTCTTGCAGAACGTACTCTCTGCCGACCTGTTTTAAGGAAAATCCCTGACTTCTCAGGAAATCAGGGAGATTGACAAGATTGGCACGTTCGATCTGTTCCGGCGTAACTCGCATCAGAGTTCCTGCCCTTTGCTTTTAGATTCCCCTTGTTTCGGACTTTCTGCCTTCACTTCCTGTGCAAGCTTTTTCATCTTCTTTCGGCTGAAATAAGCCGGTGCTTCTGATTTCCTTACGGTTACGGCAGATTTGTCGCCGTCCAATCTTGCAGAGTAGGGAATGCCATCCTTTTCAAGATTTTGCATGGTTTCCTGCGCATCTTTTTCCGACATTGGCTGAATTGCTCTGTCCTCTCTGGGAATCTGCCGGAACACTTCTGGATTTACAAGACGAACGTGTGTATCCTTCGCTTTTTCCTCCGCAGCGTGGAAAGCACCCTCATTTTTCTTGGAAACGGTAATGGTAACACCCTTATCGGTTTCCACCGCCGAAAAAGGAATCTTCTGCTTTTCCAACTCTGTCATTATGATTGCACCCACCTTCGCCGGTTCGTTAGTAATCACTCTGTCCTCCGGTGGAATTTGCCTGTAATAGTTGGGATTGATTTTTCGTATTCCCGAACGGGATCTCTGTGGTTCTTTCTTTTCCGGTGTAGGTTTTTCCATCTGTTTTTCCGGCTGTGATTTCATGACAGCTTTCGCAAACAGATTTACCAGTCCCGCATGGGAACTGAGGGACAGACTTCTTTTCGTATAGAGTTCCGGCACATTCTGAAGCGTATCTCTTACAAAGTCCTTGACTTCTTTTGCGATTCTGCCGTCACTGGTACCGTTCAACGCACAGGCAAGAACAAAGGCGATACGGTCATCAGAAAATTTCTCACGCACGTCACTTAGTGCCTGTTCAGAATTCAGAGTATATCGCTCGTAATCATAATTCTGGGAAAGTGCCTGTGAGATTTCCTTTGCACAATCCATATTAGCCTTTGCCGATTCTCGGAAGGATTGCAGTGTGGCATCATCACAAGTGCTAAAATCAATTTCTTCCAGAAATAACGGCACATCGGAACGTTCTTCCTTTTTGCCATTGTTGATGATTCCATCAATCATGTTCATATCATCTTCCATAGACATTTCAGCATTGCGAAGATATTCAGCAGAATCAAGCATCACGGTTTCAATCGGTTTGTCAAAATCAGACAAATCGCCATTTGACAAAAAGTCCGTATTTTCAATTTCAGCTTCTGTTTGTGCAATGGCTTTGTCAACAATATGATCGTTTGCATTTTCCATTTTAGGAGCATTTTCAAGCTTATGGATTTTCGCTTCCATAGCAGAGATACTTGATTTTACCGCTTCAATTTTTTGACCAAGCTTGAATTTTTCTGCCATGGAATCGCTTTTTTCATACTGTTCAAACAGTTTGGAAAGATTGCTCTTTTCTGTATCCATGCTGATACGCAGCAGACCTTTGCTGCTGTTCCGCAAATTTTCCATGGATTCCTTGAACAGTTCTCTGCGTTTCTGCGGATTTGGTATCATGAACGACTGAATGACGTTACTGAAACTTCTGAGTTTTTCGGCTTTCAGCCTGACAACAGCGATACGGTCATCCAGTTTGGAAATTTTGTTCTCTGCTTTTCTGATGCTGTTTTCAATCTTCGGAATACGGTTTTCATGAATTGCATTGATTTTTGTTTCATTTGCTCTGATGATCGCAGATACAGCACCGGGAAGTTTACCGTTGTCCATTAAGTCCTGCAGCATAGCATTCGTCGCTTCAAGTCTTGCAGCTTTTTCTTCGAGCATCGCAATTCTGTTTTCACTCTTGCTGATCTGATCCTGTGTTTCAGCTTTCTGTTCCTGAAGATGATCCAGCGTGTCCATATGGCTGCTGTAAGCCATATGAAAAATCGGCAGCAGCGTTTCACTCTTGTGTGCATCTGCTTCAATCTCCGGCTGTTTTGTAACTTCGTTCTCTTGTATCGGCATTTATGTCACCCCTCAAAGAAATATATTTACATGATTCATCTTGTTCGCTCCATTTCACGATTTTTCTGCTTTATATTTTCCTGATTCTCTGTTTCAGGTTCTTTGCCATCTACATACAAATCCTCTTCCAGTGCTTTCTTTATGCTGCAATTATCGCTGTGCCAATAGTTGATATAGGTTTGTGCAAGCATGATCTGAATGTCAATCGGCTTATTTTCCAATTGTGTGACTGTTACGCCCAAAACCGCAGCAATTTCAGGAAGCAGCAGCCGTGCATAGTACTTACTGTCCGGTTCAGACAAAAAGAGGAGCATTTCCTCTGTATACGGCTTCATCGCTCATTAACCATTCTGGCAAGTTCGTTCTTATCCGTACCGATCGCATATTCATACATGAGATTTAGTTTTTCATTTTCAGAAAGCTGCATCAAACTGCTGATCTCCATGCCTGTATTTTCCGCAATTTCGTGCATACCGAGAATGAGTGTTCCTTTTCGCCACAGCTTTTCGATTTTTTCATACTGCTTATGTGCCGAAAGTTCGTCACTTGCTTCATAGCTTTTCATGGCATTGCATATTTCAGCTTGTATTTCTTCCGGAAATGAACGCAGGCTGTCAGTGAGAACGCCGAGAACATCTGCCGCTTTTCTTAGAGTTTCTATGTTCATGACTACTCCTTTCTGGTCGCCCAGTTGTAATACGTCTTGTCGTTGAACACATTTTCTGCAACCTTTGGCACAACAATGGTTTTTCTGCCATTTTTGATATATGACGTTTCTTTACCGGAAAGCAGGAACTTCAACTGTCCCTCAGAAAGTTCCACGCCATACACTTTGGTAAGATTCATTCCGCATCGTGCGGAACAGTACCAGCCATACTTGCCCTTGATAACCGGCTTGCTGCACTTTGGACAATTCCCGATACTCGGCTGATTTTCACCAAAAGACACGGAATCATCAACAGAACCGTATTTACTTACAAGCTCCGTCACAAATCGATTGATTTCATTCATGAAGCTGTCCGCAGAAAGACTGCCGTGTTCCACTTCAAGCAGCTTATTTTCCCAGTCGGCAGTCAGTTGTGCGGATTTGACCTCATCGGGCATGACACGGATCAGATTTCTGCCCTTGTCAGTAGAAATGATTTTTTTGCCGTCACGCTGAATATATCCGTGCTTGACAAGATTTTCAATGGTATTGGCTCTTGTTGCAGGTGTGCCAAGTCCTTTTTTCTCCGCATTTTCGTCAAAATCTTCTGCACCTGCGCGTTCCATGGCAGAGAGAAGCGTATCTTCGGTAAATGATTTCGGCGGAGATGTAAAGTGTTCTAATTTTGATGCCTTTGCTATAAAGTTCATACCGTTTTCCAGATCGGGCAGACGCTTTTCATCGCTCTTTTCCGATTCTCCGATCTTACCGTCCAATGCTTTCCAGCCGGATTCCAGAACTGTTCTGCCGGTTACAGTAAATGCTGTGTTTTCACATTCGAGTGTCACTTTTACAGCATCATATCGATATGCAGATGCCGAAGCACACAAAAGCCTTAAAGCAACCAGTTTCAGAATATTCTGTTCTCCCACAGCCAGTGCCGATATATCACACTTCACACCGCTTTCGGTTGGAATGATCGCATGATGTCCTGTGACCTTACGATTGTTGATGACCGCTTTGAGATTCGGTTCTGCAACACTTCCAAGCCCAAAACGTTCGCTGATTGCCGGAATGAGAGCATAGGCGGTCTGTTCCATATCATCGGATAAGTACTGAGAATCGGTACGGGGATAGGTGACCAGTTTCTTCTCATAGAGGGACTGCATATAGTCGAGTGTCTGCTGTGCCGTGTAACCGAACTTTTTGTTTGCTTCACGCTGTAAGGAAGTCAGATCAAAAAGTTTCGGAGCAGATACACTTTTGACCTCTTTTTTCACATCTGTTACCGTTGCGGTTTTGCCGTTGCAGGAAGAAACCTGTCTATCAGCTGTATTTTCATCGTCAATCCTTGTACCGACTGCCTTGAAACCCATATCCAGATCTACCGTGAAATACTTTTGCTTGACGAAGTTTGCGATATCCGCATCACGTTTCACGATCATGGCAAGTGTCGGTGTCTGCACTCTGCCTGTATTCAGGTGGGCGTTGTATCGCACTGAAAATAGCCTCGAACCATTCATGCCGACCAGCCAGTCCGCCTTTGCACGGCAGAAGCCTGCCTGATAGAGATTGTCATACGCAGAACTGCGTTTCAGCTTATGGAAACCGTCCCTGATTGCCGATTCTTCCAATGAGGAGATCCAAAGTCTTTTCACCGGCTTTTGACACTTTACAAGATTGTATACATATCGGAAAATACATTCGCCCTCACGGTCGGCATCGGTGGCACAGATAATTTCCGTGATGTTTCTGTCATTCATAAGCTGCTTCAACACTTTGAACTGATCCTTGGAACTTTCAGAAATCTTAAATTTCCATTCTTCCGGAATCATGGGGAGCTGTGCAAAACTCCATTTTGCCGCCCAATTTTCAGAATACTCATCTGGAAACTGCAATCCGACCAGATGACCAAAACACCAGCTGACAACATAGCCATTGCCCTCTAAGCAGCCGTTTTTCTTGGTGTTTGCACCGAGAACCTTTGCAAGTTCTCGGCTGACTGAAGGCTTTTCACCGATTACCAGAATACTCATACGAAATCATCTCCCATATCATCGTTGTCACGAAGTGCTTTGTTGTATCCCTTTCCATAACCTTTGCGGTAAAAAATTGTTCCTGCAATTACGGCGGCTCCTGCCGCTGCAACTGCACCGATTATTTTGCAAATTCTGTTCATGTAAATTCATCCTTTCAATATTTGATTGGAGTACCGTAATTGATCTTTTTGATACTCTGAATATTGTCAAAACTCAAACCATACCAGTTGTATGAGCCGTAGTTTCCTGTGAAAGAAACGCAGTCCGGCAAATATCCGTCGGCATGGATAAACTCCACGATACACTTGCCGTCACCGCCGAACGGGTGATACCACCGGTCGCCCTTGCTGTCACAGATCTTTACAGTAAACTGTGTACCGTTTTCCAGCGTGATGAGAAACCGGTCACCGCAGTAGCCGAAGAAAGTTCCCATGGCACAGCAGTAATCGCCGTATTCATCACGCATGATGCCTGTGTTGGTAACAGGATCAGGGACAGCACCCTGAATTGCCGAATAGGACGGATCTCTTGTCAGACCGCTTGCCTTTTCATAGGCAAAACAGTCTGTCCAGCCGTCGATGTAGTCATATTCTTCGATCACTTCTACCGCTTCCGTTCTCTGCATCGCAGATGCAAGAATTTCTCCATTTTCATCAGAAAGCTCAAATGTATATTCTGAATTTTCACGAAGTCCTGTCACATAGCAAAGGGTATTGGATTTGAATTCAAAATAGATGTTGTCCACATAGTCATCATTCACACTTTGGATTGCGGTAACTGTGTATTCCGTATCCGCATCGCCGTTCCATTCCAGCTTAATGCAGGATACGGAAATTGTCGCTGCCGTCAGTGTAACAGCGTCTGTCTGTTCATTTTCTGCATAGGCTAACGTTGTTGATTCTGTCGATTTTGTACTTGTGGTAGTTGATCTTAGAGCGGAATCCACCGGCATTGCAGATGTAGTCTGTGTTGTTGCAGGAACGGCAATGTCCTGTTCCTGCACATTCTGATCCAGATCGTAGTGACCACTTCCCAGGACCACAAAGAAGCTTGTGCCGATAGAGATCAGTTTGCCGGCTAGCATTGTACTAATGGGCATTTCGTTCACCTCTGTTGATCTGAATCACTGCCATTGTGAAAACGCCGATGCTTCCGCCGATAATAAGACCTAATAGGAATTTAAGCATTTGTATTCTCCTTCGTTTTCTTTTTCATCATTTTCTGAAACGCTCGGTATTTGCGGGTATACGCATAAGAATCTCCGAATATATTCTGTGCTGCAGTGTACAGCTTTGGTTCATGTTTTCGGATGATCTCCAGTTCTTCTGTCACTCTGGGATTGTATGGACAGCCGACACAGCCCGTGCGTTTCAGTCCATATTCCGTATAGCACCGGGAATGCTGTATTCCATAGAACTCCTCATAGGCTTTCTTATCGCTGTCCGTGTACCAGAATACAGGGCGATAAGAATTGCAGCCTTTGGATTTGCTTTCGGAAAAACACGTCTTGTAGCTGGCAGAACGAATTCCGCCCTCTGCCTTTCGTACACCGATAATTTCAAGGTCTGCATCGTATTTCTGAATGAGAAGCTTTGCAGGCTTTTTCTTTGCATAATCACAACATTTGTTGGAGATCCTGAAATTCGGCGGATTTGCGATCATGAACTCTTTCAGCCAACTGTTTCTGCCGATAGAAAAGCGGCTCATTTTGACGATACCTTTTTCCGGGGAGTAATAGGCATTGCACCACCATTGCAGGGCAATCTTGCAGTTCGGATATTTCTTCAGCAATTCCGGCAGTGGCTTATCCTCCCACTGAAACCCGTGCATCTGTAACCGCATGATCTGTTCGCTGACATACTTGGAGAGAAACGGCTGACCATATTCCTTACAGCAAGCCGGTATCGGTTTACAGGCTTTGATCCGTTCAATTGTAATGCCATACTTCTTTTCCAGATCGTCGAGGTGTTCCTTGGTGGCACGGTATTCCAGTCCGGTATCAATCCAGAAGTAGTGTACTTTCTTTTGTTCATCGACATTCTGTATCACGTCAAGGACAATATCGCTGTCACTGCCTCCGCTGATACTGCAAAGTGGTGTATGGGAACGGGAAAGGACGCTGACCGCCTTTGCATAACCGTCAATAATGGCAAAATTCTTGGTATCCAGAGAAGCTTCAAACGCCTTAGACATTTTTCAATCCTCCCAAGATATGTGCAATCACGTCTACTGTCCAGCCGTTGCCGATACACTTGTACCGCTGTGTATTGCTGATTCCTGCGGTGTAGTTGTCAGGTAGCGTCTGAAGTCTTTCTGCTTCTACAGGTGTCAGCTTTCTAATGATGTAGTCACCGTCCGGCAGATCAATTTTGTAAAGTCCTGTCTTTGCACCCATACCGCCGCCGTTGGCAGTCATGGTGACGGATTTCCCACGAACTGAATAGATTCGCTGTCCCTGACCGCCTTTGCCGATCTGACCAATGCGAATCGGCACAGCAATTTTCTGACGGCTGTTTTCTGCACGGTATACCGGGAAAAGATCTGTTCCTGCCTTGTAGTAAGTGGCAGGAATGGTATGAGATTTGCCGTTTACCGTTGCCACGGGAACAGCCACCATGGTACGCTGTTTTCGTTCCATGGTGTTGTGAAATGCCGCTCCCTGATAGCTGGCTGTAACACAGTAGCTTTTTTCCTGCCAGGACACACCGCTTTCCAGTACGTCCTGCAACAAAATGCCTTTGTCCAAAGGCTGTGTAACATGGGGAATATTCGTCCAGTAACAACGCTTTCGGTGCTGTCCTGACACCAAAGAAGAATTGATGACGATTGGCTCAACACCAAGTGTTTTAGAAATCTCATCTTTGATATTCCGGTGAATGGAGTGGTTATTCTCATAGAGAAAATACCGGCACTCTGATTCCTGCAACGCTCGGACATATTCGTTGAAAAGTTTGAACCCTTCGCCGTTGCAGGAAGTTTCTCTGCCTTGTTTTGCAATTGACCAGTATGTACAAGGTGAACCGCCCAAAAGCAGATCATATCCCTTGAATTTTCTGAAATTACCGTCAAACACATTTCCGTGATGAACGATTTCAGGATGATTTCTGCTTGAAACCGTTATGGCATATTTGTCAATTTCAAAAGCATCATAGGCTTCTACAGAAATCCCTATGCGTTTGAGTGCCACCATGCCGCAGGAGATTCCGTCAAAAAGGCTCAGTACTCTCATATTTCCTCATCCTCATCGGTCACACTGCCGTAGTCATCATCGTAATCCTCCTCAAAATCTTCCACACCGGTATTTTTCTTCTTGCCGAATTTGCCCTTTTTCAACACAAGAATAACACCGCCGATCACAGCCAGTACACCGACTCCAACAAGAATGAGTGCATTGCTGTTCATAGACGAAGGCTGTTTGGTGGTGGCTTTTTCTTCTGCACTTTCTGCTTCGCCGGTGGTTTCTTCCGCACGGTTAGAAACCGCAGCTGTGACACCGCCGCCATTGGCTGCATCGGCATACTTCTTTGCCTGTTCCGCAGGGTCTTTTTCTTCTTCTCCCTCATTGCCTGCATAGAGCAGAGAATAGAGGTCGAAATCATCGACCTTGTTCAGGAAGAACACATTGTCCTCATCGCCCTCCGCAGAATAGTTGATGAGGATGTAGAACACATCGCCGTCTTTGGTGGTGACAGCAATAAACTGCATCTCCTCACTGTCGTAGATGATCTTTTCCTGTTTGATGAGCGTTGCATTGCCGTCTGTATCGTAGTGGTCGTCGGCATAGTAGTCATGCACGGTGCTGTCCGCTGCGTCACCGCTGTTTTCCATTTCCGTTTTGTTACGCTGGATCTCGTCCACCAGCTTCTGCATATCTTCTTCACCGAGTTCCATGTTCGATACCGAATTATCTGTAGCTGCGACAGCAGATGTTGTTGTATCTGCTTCTTCTGCAAATACAGGAATGGCATTTCCCACGCTTGCCAAAGTCAAAGCCATTGCAGAAAATACTGCCGCAACCGATTTTTTAGTGTTCCACATTTTTTCTATCCTCCATCACGATCTTTTGTTCATGCACCACGGAAGAAGCAGTCAGCTTTGCAATAATCTCCTCCGTGGTCATGCCGTTGTCATGCAAAAACTTTTTGAGTGCTTCCACTTCAAGCATTTCTCGCTTGGCTTTCAGTTCCTCAAGAAGCTGCTTGTCCTGATTGATCTTTTCTTCAAGCTTCGGAATTTTCTTATTGAGAGCATCCAAAGCGGTTTCTTTTCTTGTCATTTTTACGTTTGTCTCCTTAGTAAAGTACCAGTCTTGGGTCAATGTAGTCCCAGCCGTAACCGTCTGTGTCGATCTCAATATGAAAATTGACATTCGTATTGGTTGTCTGTGCAAACATTTCGCCCTCCCGGATCGTGTCACCCTCTGCATAGCCGTTCAGAAGCACTGCATTGGCGATCGTTACTTCTGTATCTCGCTTTGTCCCGCCGGAACCGTCATACCAATACTGCACATCATCTTTTCGCAGTGTGATCTTGTGATTGGCAGTATCAACATCCTTGATTTTGCAGTCAAACGGAGCGTAAAGCTTTGCACCGGTATTGCAGTAATATTTGATTCCCTGATACAGACCGTGATTGGTTTTGTTCCATTCCCACATATCGTAGCCAAACGCCTGTTTGACCGAATAATTCCGAATGGTATCACCGGAAAGCATATTGCGAAGTGTCTGATGATTTCCATAAAGCGTTTCTGAACCGTTTTCCTGACCTGCAAGAAGCTTGTAGTATTCCAGCCGTTCTTCCTTGTGGGATTGACTTTTCAGCTTATCTTCGATTACCTGATCAAAGGTTTTCTTTTGTTTGACGTTGTAGTAGAGGTTACATTCCGTTTTCCAGTAATACTTTTCATAATAGCCGTACATACAGGCATCGTTTATGGTATCATTCCAGATGTGCGTATCGGTGGGCGAAACCAAAAACCAAGCATCATTCCCATTCCAGCCCCAGAAAGAACGATCGTATCGGGTATCTCCCTTCATGAAGAAAAATGTCTGCGTATCATTGTCGATGTAGTAAAACGGGGCACTTGTACCGGAATAATAGCGGTGATCCATAATCATGAACCCTGTCAAAGCATAGTCATCGTTCGGATTCAGCACCCGGTAGTCCGCATTGATGCAGACGTAACCCTCGCTGTCAAAATACTGACTGAGTTCAGATGTATAGGCGATGGGTTTGAAACGATATTTGTATGGTCTGCCGCTGTAGACAAAGGCATCTTTTTCCGCTCTGTAATACGTACCGGTTCCCGCACTTCCGCCGCCCCAGTAGTTGTAATCGGAAAGTTCCTCCCAACGGGAACGGTTATCGTACCAATAAACAAACGCATATTCTGCATTGAATATTTCTGTCAGTAGATTCTCTGTGTCACCGCCATAGCTCCAATACTTGATGTCGCCGTTGCTGTCTGTATCAAAGTCATAGTAATAGGCACACAGGAACGACCACAGCTTGTACACGTCAAAATCATAGACCGGATCCCAGTTATAAACGGAAGAACGTCCCCAATACCAATTGTCGGGATCGTCTTTGAGGTTACGCTTGTTTGCTCCGAAAGCGGCAAGACCGTTTTTCCAGTCTGTATCACTGCTGACTTTCAGAATCTTCTCATTCATGTCATAGGCAAGTTTTGTATAATACTTTTCCGCTTCCGACAAGTCGTAGTCCTGAGCCGCATATGTGCCAAGGACAAAACCCGAACCGCTTAAAATGCCGGAAAAGATCATGAGAATGAATGCCAGCACCAGAGCGATAATGAGAATCGGGACAAGGCAGGCAAGCAGAACGGCTCTTGCTTCCTTGTTGTAGATGTTCTTAAGAAATTGAAAAGCCTGTCTGAGTGCATTTTTAAGCCTGTCCCCAAAGGAATTCTTGGGTTGCTTTTTCGGCTTTTTTCTGCGTTTCACCTGTTCGCCCTTGCTTTTCAGCTTGTCCTCACGCTTTTGCAATCTCCGATGCTGATCTGATTTCTTCTGTTCCAGTTTCGCTTTCTTTTTCTGATTTTGTTCTTTCCGGTGATACGGCTTCATTTTTTCTATCGCTTGATCTACACCGTGGCGTTTCACAGATTCCACCGCAGAGAGAAAATCATTGTTTTCATCGGCATGAACTGCTTTCTGCCAGCCGCTTGCCGCAAGTCGTTTGCCTGTGTAATTAGCCGGCTTTAAGACCAGCGGTGCAGGTCTGGACAGATCAGCGATCCGCCATTGCTTTCGGAGTGTCTTTTTCTGAAACTTCTTTTCTCTTTTCAGCTTCCGGGATACCGTTTTGATTCTTTTAGCATCGGTTTTGTATTGTTTTTTTCGCCTTTGAAATCGATGTGCGGCAACAGCTACAGTAAACGAATCCGATACTTGTATCTTCTTGAAATGCTTGAATGACTTTTTGCGTTCCCTGAATTTCCGTTTTTCCGCTTTCAGTTCCTTACGGTTTTTCGCAAGCTTTGGACGATACTGTTCGCCCTTGAAAAGCTTGTACTCTGCCTTTTGCAGGCGGTAACGTGTCTTTTCCAGTCTGAACTGCTTTTTCTGCTTGAAATGACTGCGTGCTCCATGAACCGCATCTTTTGCGATGACAAGGGTTGCAATCGTGCCACGGTGGTAGTCATCTACCGCTTCCTGACGGTACTTTTGCTTTAGTTTGTATCGTACATTTCGTTCTGCTGCTTTGGTGGTCTTGAGCGTAACGGTTTCTGCCCCAAGAGCCGTACTTTCTGAGGTATGCCATGCCGTATGAGCAGTTCGATTGACCAACTGTGCCGAGCGTTTCAGGACTTTTCCACGGAATGTTTTTGGCTTTAAACTATCAAGAGATTTTGTGATGGACGGTTTATCGCCTGTAAACCTCGTTTTGAGATTCACTGTCCTGTGAATCAGACCATGTCCGGTATATCGGCTGCTTTTTTCTCCACGTCGGATACGGGCAGTTGTTTTGAATTTGCCGTTTTTACGCTGCTTGCGAACAAACTGAATCTGAAACTGTTTTTGTGATCTGCTGTACTTTCTGAGTTTCTTTTCCGCTTTTGCAAGCTGATGATGTGTCCTTTTTAGATTCGCCATAGCGTTTCGCTCCTGACTATTTCAGCTGCTGTTCCAACGGTTTTGTGGTAAGCAGACTGTACATCACGGTATCGGTCGGGAAATTATCCGTAAACGGCAGAATGATCTTATCGTAGCGGATCAGACCTTCACCGGGTCCGCTGTTGGTGACAAACTCCATTTGCTGTGGACTGATGTGCAGCTTTTCGGCAAGAATATCACGGTCGCCGGCAGCCTGATTCAGCATATATACAAAGTCCGAGTTGTCGAAGATGTTTTCCACTTCGGCACTGGACAGCAAGTCCTTGACATTTTGCGTAATGCCGGTCGGAACACCGCCCCATTTACGAAATCGCTTCCAGATCTCAGCGGAATATTTCGCCGTCTGTTCTTCTTTTAACAGAAGATGAAATTCATCGATGTAATAGCGTGTGACCTTGCGTTCCGCACGGTTCAGTGTCACTCTGTTCCACACGTTATCCTGAACGATCAGCATTCCGACCTTTTTCAGCTGATTGCCCAGTTCCTTGATGTCAAAGCAGATGATACGGTTGTTGAGGTCGATATTGGTTCTGTGATTGAACAGATTCTGCGAGCCATCGACATACATCTCAAGAGAATTTGCCACACGAAGTGCAATTTCTCCCTCTCTCACAAGTGCCTGATGCAGATCGGAGAGGATCGGCATCTTTTCTCTGGACGGTTGGTTTCTGAAAAAATCCATGTAGATGGCACGAACACATCGGTCAATGACAGAACGTTCCTCCGCAGTCAGTCCGTACTTGCCGCCGACAATGATCTCACAAAGGGAAATGATAAAATCCGACTTTGTGGAGATCGGGTTCTCATCCATGTTGTTTTCAAAGTTAATGTCCATGGGATTGATGTACTGTTCTGAGCTGCTTGCAATTCGGATCAGCTGTCCGTGCAGATGCTGAACCAGCGGGAAATATTCTCCCTCCGGATCGCAGATGATAATGTCATCTGTTGTTTTCAGAAAACTGTCGAGTATCTCTCTTTTTACACTGAACGACTTACCGGAACCCGGTGTACCTAAGATCAGACCATTTGGATTTTTCAGTCTGCTTCTGTTTGCCATGATCATATTGCCGGAAACGGTATTCAGACCGTAGTATGTACCGCCGACCTGAAAGAGTTCCTGTGTGGTGAACGGAACAAATATTGCAATTCCCGATGTGTGCATCTCACGGGAAACCTGTATCTTATTGATACCCAGCGGCAGTGATGAGGAAAGGTAATCCTCCTGCAAGTAGTCACAAGGCATCAGGGTACAGTTATTCTTCTGACAGATACGCTTTAACAATTCCAGCTGCAAGCCTAAGTCTTTCTTATTTCTTGCATAGTTTCGTATCGTAATGGAGATATGAAACAAGCGTTCATTTTTACTGTTCAGATCGTCCAGCAGCTTTTCCAGATCGGTAATGTACATCTTGATGGCAGGGGGAAGAATATCCGGGTCATAGCCTGCCTTGGAAGCTTTCTTCTGTTCATCGATCTTCATGGATTCCACAGCGGTCAGCTTGGTCTTGACGAATTTCAGTGCCGTGATCTGGTCAAGGGGTGCAACGTGCAGATTGACACAGAAAAGGTGCTGCAGTTCGAGAAAATCGGAAAGTATGGTATCCGGCAGCTCACCCGCCAGAATGTGCATTCCGTTGATCGCACCGAACGAAGCACCGATCTCAAAGTTTGCCTTATTGAATTTCATGCCGGAGGGAGCGATAAAGTCCTTGGTGTTCCAGCCTGCTTTCAGCATCTCATGCCAGTCAAAAACAAAAGGTTCACTCTGAAACGGGTTCAGGCTATAATAGAGTGTTTCCAGTCTTTCTTTTCCGCTGAGTGCCTTTGCTTCCACATTGAAGCCCTTGAACATCTTGATGATTTCTGTCTGGATATTCAGAAGTTTTGGCTTTGCCTGTTTATAAGAATTAGCCTCAATGGTGAAAGTCAAAAACTTTCTGCATGACTGTCCATTTTTGCCCGACAACAGTTTTGAAGTTAGCATTTCGGAGTATTCTGCACGAATCTCGTTGAAATCGTCCTCTTGTGCAGGAATCTGAATTTGCTTGACCAGTCCGTCCTGACTTCTGTTTTGATTTTCAAAGGTGAGCTGAAATGTGACAGTATTGTCAAAGTAATTGATCAGATCGCAGTACTTTGAGAAAATGCCGTTTTGTTCCTCAAATTCAGCAAGCTGATAATTGGTATCAAAGAACTGAATGGTCTTTGAAAATCTATGGTCATCGATCTGGCATACGCCGTCCCTGAACATCTGCGTATAGCCGATCGTATTCTGTGTGGACGAAATATCGTCCTTATATTTCTTGATCTCATGCATTCGTGCGAGAATCACTGCCTTATCATTTTTATCGATCTGTTCTATTGGTTTCTTTGCGGCAGCTTTCGCTTCTGATCGGAGATCTGTTTTCTTCTTATTTTTCAAGCCTACTTGCTCCTTTCTATCTTGTCCAAAAGCTTTTTCAGCTTGGTATATTCCAACTGTCGCTCGATACATTCGTATAGATTGACTGTTCTGTAAGTTCGCTTTCTCGGTCTTTTGAAATAGCGGAACATATTTTTGATGGTCTGCTCGAAAAAGATCCCGTTTTTCTTATACAATCCGCAGATGAGGGCAGGTGCGGCTACCGCACCCATGGCAAAGATTGCTCCTGAAACGCCAAGGGTACTGCGTGTCAGAAAGAAAAGCGGAATCCCCAGTACACCGCCGATTCCAAACGAAACCACCTGTCTTTTGGTCAGCCCGAACATGAACTTCTGTTTGATGTCATTCAAGTCTTTTGGTATTTGTACATAATGTGCCATTCATAACCTCCTGAAGATCAATGTGCATTGAAAATAGATTTTGAAACAGCACCTGTACGGAGTACCGTAAAGATCAGTGCAACCGTATATCCCAGAAGCATTGCCATTTGCAGAATAATGCCGTCTGTACTGCTGTTCAGCGATGCAATGGCATTGGAGAACAGCGTCTTGAAGATACCAAGTGCAATGATGATAAAGAATCCCTGAAAGGATAATGCCAGAAGCTGTTTGATCCAGTTCTTTCCGATTCCCGACCATTCACCGCTATCCAGCATGGCTGCCATGGGAATCGGTGCAACGCCTAAGTACATAAAGACCTCAATGATACGGGAAGCAAGCACAATTACAATGGCAACCATCATAATCATTACACCCAAGTGAACAATCAGCGAGATAAACCAGACGGTTATCAGTTCACCAAGTCCCAGACTGTTCAGAGCCGATTTTTTGAGCACCAAGTCAGTTGACAGGAAATCTCCTGTACCGAACAGCGTTGTAATGCCGTTAGCACAAGCGTCTGTTCCGAACGAAAACAGGGCAGATGCGATGTAAAATACGTTCGATACCAAAATGACACCGCATAAGGCTTTGATAATCCATTTGATAAAGATGGAATCATCAAAATCCTTGAAATTGTTCCCTCGGATAACGGTCTGTATCAGGTCGTTCAGCAATATGATGACCAGAATAAAACCGCCGATGGGAACGACCACATTGTTGCAGAGTGTTTCGATGGTCGACCAGACCGTTGTTCCGCCGCTGGCAGAACCGGAAAAGCTTGCAGGATGACCGGTCAGAAAAGTGGAGATCAAACCGCCGTCCTCCGTCGTTTTATGGAACGTTTCGGTCAGCAGATCGGAAATGCTGTCAAACTGCGACTTGATGCCGTCCTTGAACAGATTCTCACACCATTCCTGCAAGCTGTCGATCGCATCACTTATGACGCCCATTCTCTCACCGTCCTTTCCTTATGCCGGCTGCCCACATACCACCCGCCACGCAGCCGTTAAAAAATTCGGTCAGATTAAACGGCACCTGTCATCATGCCTTCAAGAACCGGAACGAGGACGATTGCAAGGAGAATCAGTCCAAGACCAGCCATGAGCTGTTTCATGCCCTGGGATTTTGCTTATGTGTGATAAAGAAGTAATAGAAGTGTAAAAAATTTTGCCTTTCCTATCCGATACTTGCCTTTGATATCGGATAGGGCGGGCGGTCATTCGGGCAAGTCCACTTTGCCGACGAAAGAATAGTAAATCTCAATATCCTGTCTGCGTGTGCCGTTTTCATCGTAGCTGCACTCATGCACAACGATTTTCTCTACAAACTCACGCAAGAGGGTGTGGGTCAGTTCTTCAAAGTTCATGTGCTTGCGGACAATGTTCATAAACTTTTCTGCGTTTACGGTAGCGTCCTGTGCTTTGGAAAGCTCCGCCTGTATTCTGGCAACACGCTCTTTCAATTCCTGCTGTTCGGCTTCATAGTCTGCCGAAAGCTCCGTGAAACGCTCGTCAGAAATGCGACCGCTTACGCTGTCCTCATACAGCCGCTTGAAAATAGCGGAAAGTTCACCGATACGCTTTTCGGCAGCTTCCAGTTCCTTTTTCTTGGCGGCGTTCCGGCGTTTGCCGCCGTCCTCGTTCTGCTCGATCAGCAGCTTCATAAACCGGGCTTCATGCTTTGCCGCATAGTTCGTCACTTTCCGTAGATTGGAGAGAACGCCCGCAGTCAAAAGGTCGGTGCGGATAAAATGTGCGGTGCAGTCATGGGTGCGCTTCTTGTAGTTCCCGCAGATATAGCAGTCCTGTTTCCGCTTATCGGTCTGGTAACGCTGCTGATACATGACGCTGCCGCAGTCCGCGCAAAAGAGCATACCAGAGAACAAGCCCACTTCATCATAGCGGTTCGGTCGCTTGCGCTGTTTGCGTAATTCCTGCACACGCTCCCATGTCTGGGTGTCGATGATAGGCTCATGGTGGTTCTCGAAAATTGCCTGTTTCTCAATGGGATTTTCTATGCTGTGCTTGGTCTTGTAGGACGGTTTCTCCGTCTTGAAGTTCACCAAACAGCCCATGTACTCCCGGTTTTCAAGGATATGCACCACGGTATTTGTCGCCCATTTGCACTCATAGCCGGGGTGATAGCGGCGTGTGCTGCCCGTCCTGCGGTATTCCAGCGTTCCCGGCGTTGGGATTTCCTGCTCGGTCAGCATACGGGCTATCTTGGTCGGACCGTTCCCGGCAAGGCACAGACGGTATATCTGCTTGACCACGGGTGCGGCTTCCTCGTCAATGATGAAGTTTTCGTCCTCGTCCATGAGGTAGCCGTACACGGGTTTGCTCGTAACAGGCTTGCCGCTCATGCCTTTTGACCGTTTTACAGCTTTGATTTTCTTACTCGTATCTCTCACCAGCCATTCGTTGAAAATGTTCCGCAGAGGGGCAAAATCATTGTCGCCCTGTGCGCTGTCTACTCCATCGTTGATGGCGATAAAGCGGACGCCTTTTTGTGGGAAAATCATCTCGGTATACATTCCCACCTGCAGGTAGTTTCGCCCTAACCGTGACATATCCTTTACGATAACGGTAGCCACTTTCCCGGCTTCAATGTCCGCAAGCATGGATTGAAAGCCCGGTCTTTGGAAGTTCGCACCAGAATAGCCATCGTCCGTGTACCAGCGCAGATTGGAAAAGCCGTTCTGCTTTGCGTAGGTTTCAAGGATACGCTTCTGGTTGGAAATGGAATTACTTTCGCCTTGCAGCTCGTCCTCATGGGATAGTCTTGGATAAAGGGCGGTGATTTTCTGGGTGGTCTGTCTTAACATAAAATCCTCCGTTTCCGACAGCCAGCCCCACTATTCCGTATTTCGATTATACCACATGGGGCGGCTGTCTGTATAGCGGCTTCTGCTTCTTTACCGCCCGGTAAAATGACGATTTTTCTGTGCGGCTTGTAGCGTTAGGGCGAAAGCTGGGCTTTGTGTCCTGCGGCGGCTTCCGCCTCCAGCACTTTCATCATCTTATCGGCTGCGGTGTCGGTGGTATCTTTTTTGAAAAAGCCGGAAACGACAAGGACGGTGTTGCCCATGCGGATCTCTGTCACGCAGTCCGGGCGGCGTTCCGGGGTGGTGTTCTGCTTGTTCTCTGCCATAGGCAACTCCTTTCATTTCATCAATTCTTTTAGTCTGTTCAGCTTGGCTTGCGCCGTTTCACGGCGGAAGTTCTCTCCCGTAAAGAGGATAGGGGCGCACATTTCCAAAAGGCGGTCATAAATCCGGGCATGGGCGGTGTCCAGCGGATTTTGCAGGCTGTCCAATGTCAGATTGGTGGTAACGATTAAGGGCTTGCGGCTGCGGTAGCGGCTGTCAATCACATTGTAGACCTGTTCTAAACCGTACTCTGTGCCGCGCTCCATTCCAAAATCATCAATGATAAGCAGAGGAAAGCGGCAAAGACGCTCGATATACTCGTTGCGCCCCTCAAAACTGGCGGTCAGGTCATTCAAAATCGCAGAGAAGTTCGTCATGCGGACAGCGACTTCCTGCTCCATGAGGGCATTAGCGATACACCCGGCAAAATAACTTTTTCCTGTGCCGACCTTGCCCCATAGCAGATAGCCGATATTTTCCTCGCGCATGGTTTCCCAATGCTCCACATAGAAATGTGCAATCTCCATTTGCGGGCATTTCCCGTTGTCGTTGGCGAAAGTCCATTCCTGCATGGTAGGATTGGTAAATCCCCGGCGTTTCAAGTCCTCCACGGTGTCAAGGTGCTTTCTGCGCTGTTCGGCGGCTTCACGCTCCAAACGCTGGGCTTTCTGGCAGTCACATTCTGCCGGGTGGCGGTCACGCCCAAACAGGGCGGCTTGCTTTTCCGGAAAGTAGGCTTCTTTCGGAGTGTGACACTTGCCGCAGTAAAGCAGTCCGTCCTCGCCCGTGTAGTCCTCCGGCTGTGGGGTAACAGCCGCCATATTCAAAACTCGTTCTGTAAACAGATTACTCATAAGCTCTCGCCCTCCTTGCAGGTGTATTCGGGTATGCCCTGTTTCGGGGCAGCCTTTGCGGTATCGTCTGCCGCCCATCTGCGGATAGTGGCGGCGTGGTTTTTATATTTCTTGCCCGTGGACGCGATATAGCCGGAAAGCCGCTCAATGTAGTACGCCCATTTTTCGGGCAGCTCCGCTTGCAGTTCGGAAAGCTCCGTATCAGTCAGAAATACATTCTCATATCTGCCATAGCTGCGGGCGATGGCTTGTCCCTTTAACTCTCCCTCTTTTTCTAACTCTATATCTATCTCTTTCTTTATCTCTATCTCTGGTGGACGAATGTCGGACAAATGTCCGCCATTTGTCCGCGGCGGCAAAAGTGCCTTATTTTCAAGCCTTGCGGCGCGTTTCCGTTCCGCTTCGGTAGAGGATTGACCGATCATCAGCTCGATGTCGGTCATATAAAGCAGCCCGCAGTCAAGCTGCTCCACAAGCCCTAACTGCTGGAAGATGGCTAATGCCCGTTCCACCGTCCCGATTTGGTGACGGGTCAGCGTGGCTATCATCTGGGCGGTATAGGGGATATGCTCGTCAAGCTGCAATCTGCCGCCATTTTTCAGCGATTTTAAGTACAGCTTCAAGAGGATATTGGAATACAAAATCCCGTCTTTCATGTCCTCCAACAGCACAATGGAATCGCTGTCGAAGAAGTTTTCTTTCAGTTTGAGGTAGTAATATTTGCGGTTATCTGCCATTGGCGGTGTCCTCCCTGTGTTTCCATCTCTTAGAGAAATACCGGGGGCAGAGGACGATAATCGCCCGGAAGCTCTGCTTGCAGCCGTGTGTGCAGCCCCGGCAAAGGTCATTGTAGGTAATACGGTTTCGGTGGTTGAGGAAAAAGCTCCATTCCAACCGCCGCTTTTTGCTCATGCGTGGCATTTCTCGCTCCTTTCTGCCGTTTCCGCTGGTATAAGCGGATAGGTCGGTAAAAATGTAGTTTCTCGGTGTCATTTTCGGGGATTTCCTGCGCTGTGCGCCCCGTTTCAAAGGTGGGCAGTATTGCGGATAGGGTGCAGGGCATATCCCCGTTTTGATATCGTTTCGGGGCGGTTTTTAACGCTCATGTTCGTGCTTTTTCTCTCTGTCTTTCTCGCCTTGCAGGATTTGAGAAAGATTGCTTTTCACGGTATGCAGCTCCTTGACACGGGCTTTTTTCTCCCGGTATTCGTTGTAATGGGCGTTCTTTTCGGCGGTAAGCCGCTCGATTTCCGCTTGCAGGGCATTATGGCTTGGCAGCTTGGAAACGCCATGCGCCCGAAAATAACGGGTGGCTGCGTCCGCTATGATAAAATCGCTTTCGTGCCGTTCCCGGTAGGCGCTGCGGGCTTTTTCCGTTTTCTGCGCTTTCAGACCGTCACGGGCAGGCTTGGTCTTGGCATAGGCAAGCACCTGTGTCTGAAGCTCCTTTTTCTCCCGGATAGCAGCGTCCAGGGCTTTCAGCTTGGCGGTGCTGTCCTGTAAATCCGCATTGGCGGATACAAGGGCTGCGTCCAGCTCCTCCGGCGAATAGCCGTACTGCCCGTAGGCGGCAACGGTAGCCGCCATTTGTTTCAGATTGTGGACTGCCGCCCAGCAATCATAGCCCGCGCCCTTTCCCTCCGCTCGCTTCGCTGCCCGGTCAACCATGCGCTGAATACCGTCCTTTTCCGGGGTGGTTTGGACAGCTTTTTTGCCCTGCAAACGCTCCCTTATGTTGCGGGGGTATTCGGGTACGGTTGCGGTCTGCTCGGCGGCTCTGTGGGCGTTCTGTTCCAAAAGGGCAAGAACGGCAGCGCGGTCAAAATCATCTCCCAGCTTGCGGGCGGTAATGGGCTTTGTCCTGTCCGGCGTGAGGTAGGATAGCCGCCCTCGGCTCTCCTTGACAGTCACGCCCTGTTGCAAGAGAACGGCGGCGAACTCGCCATAGCTTGCGGCAGAGGACAGCGCGGTGCGTATGGTCTGCCGCAATTTTTCCTTGTCTGTTTCAAACTTCGTGGGCTTGGCTGGCTGCTCCTCGGCTGGCAAGGCGGCAGCTTCCTTGTCCAGCTTTGCCTGCCCTTTCCGCTGCGCCCAATACTCACGCTCGGTAATGCGGTTTTTGCTGCCATGCAAAAGGTCGATTTGATAGAGATTTTCCCGGTGGCACAGCTCCATGACTTCGGCTTTGAAGTATTCCATCGCCGCGTCTGTGCAGCGGTGTTTGCACCCGGTGCGGGTGTCTGCCGGTCTGTCCATGTAAGGCAGGAACGGAACTTCCTCTATCCGCAGAGAATTGATAACGATATGCACATGGATATTGCCGCTGTGGTTGTGTCCGTCCGGGTGGGTGCAGACAATGGCTTGGTGTCCGGGAAACTGCTTCCGGCAAAATTCCTCGCCCAACGCCTGCGCCCGGTCTACGGTCAAACCGTTGTCCACCGCGTCCCGTGGGTCAAAGCTGATAATGTAGTGGTGGCTTTTTACATCTTCCCGCTTCTGGTTCTTCCCATAGCGGAGATTGGAGCGCATACAGGCAACGGCAAAATCCTCGTCGCCGCAGTTCAGCGTGGCTATTCGATAGTCCTCCCTGAGCATGAGCCGCCCGTTTTCATCAAGGGTGGGCTTCATGGTAAACTCGTCATGTTCAAAGGTGAGGTACTGCTCGGCTGCGCCATAATCCGCATTTTTAGAGCTGATATGTTTGAATGTTGCCAACAGCGTCACCTACCTTTCGCAGGACTTCAAACTTCAAGGCAGCAAGGTCAGAAATGGCGGCGCGGACTTCAACGGACAGGGCGTTGTATGGTGTGCCGTACTCGTTGAGGGCGCGGGCAATCTGATTGAGGTTGCCACCGATTTTTCCGTATTCGGCGGTCAGCCTGCCAACGGCGGACAACAGTTCATCATTGACCGGGGAAACGGTAACGATGGGGCGAATGGTCGCCCGTGTAATGGCTTGCCGGATAAATTCGGCTTGGCTCATGTCATAGTGTTTCAGCCGCTCGGTAAAGTCGGCGTATTCTTCCTCGGTCATGCGGGTTTTGACCACATGGTAGCGGTGGGGTGTGTTGTATTTTTTCTTCAAGCGTTGACCTCCTTTCTCGCCCGACAGGGCGCATGAGCAGGGTTTGGGGAAGGCACTCCCCAACAAGATTTACCAAAGGGGCAAAACCGCAGATATGCGGATTTTGGCACCGTGGTAGAATCTTGCTCTAAAAAACTACCGCTTTCCTCGGCGGCTCTGGTTTGCGGATATACTGGCTTGCTCCACCAATATAGCGATTGCGGCGGCGTGTTCTGCCCGCTGTTCACCACTACAACGGTGAAAAGGGGGCGTTTTGGCAAACGCAGCGAAAATTTTTTTATTTTCCCTGTCTGCTCCCTACAACAATCCGGCGGTGTGGTTTGCCAAAGATTTTTGAAAATGGGCGCAAAAAAAGCAGTAAACCTTTTCAAGATTTACTGCTTATCTGCCGCTGTGATGGGCGGCGGTATTAAATTGTCAGCCGTTTTTCAAATGGAATTTATCTGCAATCGCTTTCTTTCCGCTTTCCAATTCCTTTTCTGTAATCTTCCATAATCCTAACGCAATGATCTGCTATCTTTTGCATTCCGAGTTCTTCAAAAAAGGCAATTTGTATTTTCATCAGTTCTTCACAAACAGTCAACTTCTGCTCATCCATATTGCTAATAGCAAGCCATGGGAACGCTTTATATTTCTTAGTGTCCCCAATGAGAAAATTGTACCCTATCAACTCATTTTCACGGAAAACGAAATAGAATTGTGGGCCTGAACCTGGAACTGACTTTTCCATAATTTGCTGCATTGTTCTCACGCCGCCGTATGCCGGAAAAAAACCTATTCGCTCAAGAGCATTTAATATGTCAATCCTTTTATCTGTGGGTATGTCTCTATAATTGATAATCTGTTCCATTTGCTCTACCCTCATTGAAGTTTAATTTGTCAGGCTCTAATTATACAACTTTTCTGTTTAGCGGTCAAAGCGGAACTTCAACAGGCTTTCTATCAGTTGCCTGACGATATGCTCCTGCATATCCGTGTTAATCTGTCCGTCCATTTTCGCACAAGAGCGGACATATCCCGCATAATGGGATAGGACGGCGGCAACAGCTTCCGGGTCGCCCTCGCTTGCCTTAACGATTGTCTCATAGGGAAGTAGCTGGCTCATAGGACAAACCCTCCAACTCTGCCCGTAGCCGCCGTAAAATCATCTGAATACGCCGCCCGGTTGTGTTGCCAGCCCGTCCATATCTCCGTCCAATCTCCCTATGCGTCAATCGTTGGAAGTAGTACAAGAAAATGATTTCCTGTTCCATCTGTGATAGTGCGGACAGGGCTGCGGCAAGCTCTGGACTTTCCAAAAGCACCATCTGACCACAGACGAAAAGCGGATAGCTGGTCATGCCGGATTGCTCCGCAAAGTATTTATCTGTGGTACTGAATGGATAGTGTTTTTCTTCTATCAGATATTCAAGCGAGATTTCCCGCTTGCGGCGGCTCCGTATGCTCCGGGCTGCGTCTATGGCAGCGTGGCGAATAACAGTCTTGCAAAAGGCATCGTGTGTATGCCGGATATGTTCTTGATACTTTTCGTGTTCGGTCATGGAAAATCCCCCTTTCTGAATAATGGCAGAGGGCGGCAGCATCTTGTGCTGTCGCCCTCTTGATTACCGAACAGCAAAGACGGGCGGGGCTGTCAACGGCGGCGCATTTGCGCCGTTCATCTTGACCGTTGACAGGCTCGGCTGGGTTTGCTATCTGCTCACGGCAATTCACTCTCATTGATAGGAATTGCCTCAAGTTCCGTATTCAAATTGTTCCAATAAGAGCCGATATCCGCACTTGTGAAATACTTAAAACCGCCTGCTGCTGACTTCAACTCGCCGTTTTTAACCCCATAGCAGGCGTAAATCAAATCGTAGCTTGTTCCATCTGAGAGGTTAAATCTAAAGCTGGTCACATCTGCTCCGGCAGTTTCCTCAGTCGTTTTGTCTTTTAGGGATAAGCCCTTGAACTTATCATACAGGGTCTTTATATCATTTTCAGCAACAACTACTTTCTTTTCTGCTGATGCAGGCACTCCGTCATAGTGGTACATTTCAACGTTTTCGACATCTTCAACCTCAAATGGGAAGTCGATTTTGACAGGCTCATAAGCAATGTTTATAGGTAACAGAAAGAGAGCTGTAAAAATTGCAATGATACAAAGAGCGATGGAAACGAGAACAGCAATCGTTATCTTTTTTCTGCCTCTCTGCTTTTCTTTTGCCTCATGGCGCATAATAACGCTTTCGCTTTCTTCGTGAAGAACATCTTCGCTCGTGTGAGAAAGCAATTTCTGATAAATTGCGTTACAGTCAGCACAGGCGTTCAAATGCTCTTTTACCATCTCTGCGCTTGCTTCGCTGCAAGCACCGTCAACATACAGCGGAAAAATATCTCGAACAATATCGCATTGTTTACTCATGCTTTTCATCCATCCTTTCTTGAATTTTTAGCTTTGCACGATGATAAGTAACTCTCGCCCATGATTCTGTTTTTCCAAAAATTGCAGCGATTTGTGAAAAAGATAGTTCCCCGAATACGCGAAGCTGAAAGACTTCTTTGTATGGTTCTTCCAAACGGTGAAGAACGAGGTGTATGCGGAACGCCATGTCAGAATCTGCAACTGAGTTCTCAACATTTTCATTTGATGGCAAGTCATTGATTTCACTCACATCAGCTACTCGCTGACGGCTTCGCATTTCATCATGGTAAAGGTTTTTTGCTATGGAGCAGAGCCATGTCAATTCATCTGACTTACCTTTGAATTGTGATGTTGTAGAAACAGCCTTATAGAATGTGTTCTGCGTGATTTCCTCTGCTATCTCACGATTTTTGGCAAGAGAAATAGTATACGAGTATACCTGTAAATAGTAGGCTTTATAGAGCTTTTCATAGTCCATACTTGTCATCACCTCCTTCAGCTTCATAGGTTAGACGGAGAAATCGGAATTTCGTTACAAAGAAGTTTGAAATTTTTATACCTTTACGCTACTCTTGCTTTGTGCGGACTATTGGTAGACGCGCATTAACGGCAAGTAAAGAGATTGCTGTGTCAGCTTGATATGTTCAAATGCTAATTAAGTATAGCATACAGCTATGAATTTTTCTATTGCGTTCCCCTGACTTCGGAATAGTGGCAGGGCTGGCTATCCTTGTTTTGCTTTGTGCTTCTCTACCGTACATGAGCATTCGCACCTGGGTTATCGTTACCGTAACCTTCGAGGAGGTTTACAACGCCCCATACACCGACACCTGCACCGATCAGGCAGATCACGGATTTCAGTACGGTACAAGCCGTACTGATGAAAGAAGAAGTATCTACTTCACCGGTAGCAGCAAAAGCCTGTGTGGTACACATCGCCGCCATAGAGGACATTACCGTTGCAGTGAGGATTGCTTTCTTTGCGAAGCGGCTTCCTTTGGTGAGCCACTTGTGCTTTGGCTTTGTGTTTTCGACCGCAGTATCAGAAACTGCTGTCATAACATTTACATTTTCCATTGTAATTTCTCCATTCTGTATAAGCATTTATCTGTTGCTGAAAACAGGAATCAAAAAGCTCTGTTGATGTTGTTGGTTTTCTTCGGTATTCGCTGCTTTCAGGCAAGATTTTCGTTTTCGTCCGTTTTGTACAAATCTACCTTTGTGGTGCTTTTCAGTGTCAGATAACGTTTTTCCCGTTTTCTGACAAAGGCTGCAATGTCAAATTTCGCTTTCGGATTATCGTCCAGCAAAAGGTGATAGTGCTTATGTTTTGTAATATCAAACTTATCTGAGAAGAACGGACGAACACCTCTCAGCTGTAAGATACATTTGCCGCCGTCCATGACGGCTAATTCGTCCTGCGATTTTAATTCCTTGCCAAGTTTCTGATAATTCAGCCCATAGCTTTCAGACTGACCTCTCGTGTTGGAGGTGTTAAAACTGTCAATGGTTTCTTTTCCAAGCGATTCCGAGATTTCCTTGAGAGTGGATTTTTCTTTACCGCCGAGAAACAGAGTAGTATCGCAGTTGCCCTCAATGGTATCCGCATTGTCCTTGTAAATTGCCTTCAGCTGAGATTTTGCCTGCAAGATGATGCTTGCAGAGATCTCACGGCTTCGGATCGTTGCAATCAGCTTTTCAAACTGCGGTATTTCGCCGATATTCGCAAATTCATCGAGCAAGCAGCGAACATGGTAGTTCAGCTTGCCGCCCTCTGAATTGTCCGCTTTTGTGCATAAAAGATTGAATAACTGCGAGTACATGATCGCAACCAGAAAATTGAATGTTGCATCGGTATCCGAGATGATAACAAAGAGTGCAGACAGTTCATCGCCCAGCTTGTCCAGACCAAGTTCGTCATAGCTTGTGATTTCTAAGACTTCATCAATGGCAAAAGGTGCTAAGCGTGTAGAACAGGAAATAAGGATCGACTTTGCAGTTTTTCCTGCGGCAAGTTTGTAAGCGTGATATTGCTTGCAGGCGAATGCCCCCAGTCGTTTCTGTTCCTCATTCGGCTGATTTGCTTTCATTTCCTGAAATTCATTGCTGATTTCCATATCATTGGGAAAATCATCGTTGATCCAGCATTCAATAAATGCAAACAGTCGGTCGATCGCATTCTGAAATGTTTCATCATCCTCACGGCATTCCGAAGAATTGATCATTTCAATCAGCGTTTCAAAGTTCTGTTCTTCCGGCGGATTGATCGTAAAGATCATAGCGATATATGCAGTGTAAAGCAGCTTTTCTGCCTTTACCCAGAAGTCATCGCCGCCGTTTTGCTGAGAACTCTGCGTATTCCTAATGAGAACGTCCACAAATTTCAGAATATCCTTTTCTCTGTTCTTTTTGGAGATATAGGCAAAGGGATTGTAGTGCATGGACTTGCCGAAATCAATGGTATTGAACACCTTGATTCGGTACGGCTGATAGGATAGATTGCCTTTTTCGTCCTTGTACGGTCTGCCACGTTCCAGCATTTTACCGCATTCAATCAAAACCGTGCCTTTCGGGTCGGTTACGATATATGAGGAGTGCATCTGCATGAGATTTGGCTTTACGAAAAATCTCGTTTTACCGGACCCGGAACCGCCGATCACCAGAATATTCTTGTTTCTGGCGTACTTCGGGTGAGATGGCTTTCCCATGGTCAAGCCCTCTGTCTGTGTGAGAATGACGTTGTTGTCTTTCTCTTTGAAGTCCATATATGGTTCAATGTCCTTTTCCGTACCCCATACGGCAGAGCCGTATTCTGTTCCTTGCCGGAACTTCTTTTTATTGGCGGCTCTCATTTTCATCACAAATTTCATAGCAACGCCAACAGCAATTCCAATAAGTAAATCAATCGGGTGAAATGACGGAATGACATGTGCAAAAGCCGTGCCGAGATTGTTCAGGGCAGGGAGTATCTTTTCAGAAGCGTTTTTTCCATCAGCTGTCCGGAACGCAAAACAGATGATATTGCCTGCATAACCGAAAATGACATAGGCAAGGTTATTGAGGACAAATTTTTTTATCTTTCGTGAATCCATTCCAATCACCTTAATGCGTCATTTCTTTAGACTTCTCACGGACTTTTTCTTTCTTCTTTGGCTCATGAGAAACCTGCTTTGCCATATCTTTGATCTGTTGTCGGGTAATTTCAGCACGGGGATTGAGAAGTTCCTCTTGTTTTTTGCTGGCAAATTCCTGAAAAGCCCTCTTGAAATCTTCCATTTTGCCCGCCTGAAAGAAAACATGATAGGTATCGCTTTCCGGTTCTTTCTTGACGGCATAGTCAATGTCATATTTCTTTGCCACGCTCAGAAAGTCCGCAATGCCTTTGATCTCCACGTTTTCCAGCTTGCCGGAATGCTCCGATAGCTTTTTCATGGAAACTCTGCCTTTTCTCTGCGACTTTCCGGAAAGAAAATCCTGCATGGCAGATTTCAAAGTATCGACCGTAAATTCTCTGCTCCTGACCGACAGATCTATGGTTTTTCGCAAGCCTTTTTCAAAGTCTGTACTCATGCCGGAAATGCAAACACTGCGTCGATGTTTTCACGAAGCCATCTGGAAAAATCATTCTTAACAGCATGGAACGTTTCTGCATCGTCATATTCTGCAACCACAATACCGTTTTCCATATCGCCTTTCAGATAGACCATGAAGCCGTATCCGCTTCCGTCATCGTACTCACCACAAGTGACACACGAAACGGCATTAGAGTAGTTGAATGCAGTTCCGTCCTGCGAGATAATTGATAAGGTCATACGCTCACTCCTTTCCCGCTTACTATTTTCAGTTTAGCAAAATGAAAAGCTTAAATCTCTCAAGTATTTTCAAGTGTTTTTCAGCTTGTTAAAGTTGTATGCAGCTTTTTTAAGTGATTTTCAGTAAAGAAAAAAGCTTACTTTTGACAACCGAAAACAGTTTTTATATTGAATTTTCAGATGATTTATGGTATAATACAGACAGTCATCATATCAAAAAAATAAAGTTGCGACACTGTCACAACTTTTTAAGAAAGGAATTTTTATGAGCGAGTTGATGAAATACGCAGAGTCTGCTGATCTCTATTCCAAAATATCAAATCTCATAACCGCAAAAAAATATACTGTTTCACGTGCTGTCAATTCAGCCATTGTCTTTCTCTATTGGGAGATCGGCGAAACTATTTGTAAGGATATTTTGCAGAATCATAAAGCAGAGTACGGGAAAAATATTATAAATGAAGTGGCAAAACAACTGTCTCAAAATTATGGAAAAGGATTTGACCGAACAGCAATTTTCAGAATGGTGCAGTTTTATCAAGAGTTTCCTGATAAAGAAAAAGTTGCGACACTGTCACAACAATTGACTTGGTCTCATTTTGTAGTTTTGCTTCCAATCGAAGATGAATTAAAAAGAGATTTTTACGCTGCTATGTGCAAATCAGAAAATTGGAGTGTTCGTGTACTGAGAGAACGTAAAAACTCTATGCTTTATGAACGCACGGCTATTTCCAAAAAGCCTGATGAAACGATTAAAAATGATATTGCACTTCTTATGGAAAAAGATAAGATGTCATTGGATTTATTTTACCGTGATCCTTATGTGCTTGATTTTCTCGGACTGAAAGATACATACAGCGAAAAAGATTTGGAAAATGCGATTTTGTCTGAACTTGAACGATTTATACTTGAAATGGGCAGTGATTTTGCTTTTATGGCAAGACAGAAACATTTCGTTCTGGACGGAAAAGATTACTACATGGACTTGCTTTTCTATCATCGTTCGCTCAGACGACTTGTTCTTATTGAATTGAAACTTGGTGCGTTTGAACCTGAACACAAAGGGCAGGTAGAGCTGTATCTGCGATGGCTGAAAAAGAATGAGATGTGCGAGGGAGAAGATGATCCGATTGCTTTGATTCTTTGTGCAGAAAAATCACAGGAAACAGTAGAACTGATGGAATTAGATAAGGGAAGCATTCACGTTGCACAATACCTGACAAAAATGCCGCCGAAAAAATTACTGGAAGAAAAATTGGCAATTGCTATTGAAAACGCTAAGGAACAGCTGGAGCAAAGATAATATCTATATAGAACAAGCACTCCCACTTTTGTAAAGTGAGAGTGCTTTTCGACTTATAGCTGCTGTTTTATATGAGTTTTTCGATCTCTTTTTCTCCAATTTCAAGGTGATAATAAATACCCTGATAAGTCATGAACATCTCTTTGGAAATCGTTACAACTGTTTTATTGTCTAAATAGCGTTTGATTAGAATTTGTCTGCGTTCGTCATTTTCAATCATCTGAATTCGATCAAGAATACACCTTTTGACAGCGGCAGATTCCAAAATCAGATTTTTCAGTTCATTCTTCAAATCAGTGATTTCATTCTGAAAGACACTGCTCATTGCGTTTTCTTTCGCAACCTCTGTCATACTATCCAACTGAAGCTTCACGCTCCTGATCTTCCGATCAATCATAATGTACTGCCATAAAAACTCTTTACCTGTCAAAATAGTATACCTCCTGCATTTTCTGTATAAAATATCTTCCGTCAAGTCCGGACAGCAGTGCAAACCACTCCGACAGAAAAAAGCTTTCCAGTTCCTCTTTTCGCCTGAAAACAGAATCGCTTCTGGTATGATTTTTGACAGCTAAGAGCGTATATTTGTAGCTTTCTGCTGCCACAGCAACAATGGCATGAGCAAGCTGTATGTAGCCGTCAAGAAAAGCTGACATCCAGTTCACCGCTTTTCAGCTGCTGTTTCAATTCGTTTATCATAATTCGATAGACATAATCGCTGTCGGCTGACACATATCGAAGCATTTCAAGGAAATTTCGGATTCCGAAAACTTCAAGATTGACATCGAACACCGCTTTCTTGTCCTCTGCGAAAATGTCCAGAATGATTCGGATGATCTCTGCGGTGTCTGCATCGTTAAAATTGCCGATGTTCACCATTTCGCCGCTGTCGAGTAGTGCAAAGACTGCATAGGGGATCACTTTGTTCTCTGCAAGGTACATCGTTCTCTGTACAAACTTCTTGACCTTGTTCAGCATAATCGGTCTGCTGTACTCTGTTACGATCATTTTTTCCATAGTAAAAACCTCCGTTATTTTCTTTCTGTCATGGTGTAATAGCTGCCAACATCGTAAACAAGCCAGTTTTCCAGCTTGTATCTGGCATAGTCACGTTCTTCTTCGGTCGCATAAACTGCAAGGACTATCTCATCTCCAAGTGTAGTAAATGCAGTCACAGTAAATTCCAGGGTATCCGGATCGAAGCTGTCATCGATCATTTCGCTGATGCTGCCGGTAGCGATATTCATGAAAACCGACTGAATTGTTGCAATCACATCGCAGTTCATTGTCATGCCCTCATAAGTTTTGATCATTCTCATTTGTGTTTCTGTCCTTTCCAATTGTTTCTTCACTCAAGAGCAGATCTTTGAGTGTTTCGTAGCTTTTCTGTGCCTGCTTCATGCGATAGGAAGTCCCTTTCATAGCAAAGGCAAATGTTGCAGGCATAATGCGGTCAAATGTGCGTTTCTTTTTCAGATCAGCACAATTGCCCATATCCGTAATGTCGATATTGGTGGTTACGATCATCGGTTTGTTGGCTGAGATGCGAGTATCCACAAGACTGTGAACACGTTCCAATGCAAAATCTGTGCCACGTTCTGCTCCCAGATCATCAATGATCAGCAAGTCGGGAGCAGTAATGCTTCGGGTATACTCAGCATATTCTGATTCGCTGTAGAAACAGCTGCGTTCCACAATTTGCATGGTAGTCAGCCATTTTACGCTTACGCCCTGATTCAGCAGAGCATTTGCAATGTAGGCTGCCAGATAGGTTTTACCCGTTCCCACGTCACCATAGAGGAGAAGTCCGATCCTGCCCAGTTTCTCGAAGTTTTTGATATAGTTCATACCGATTCTTTTAGCTTCAGGAGATTCCACCATTGCTATATCAGCTGACAGATAATGTTCGGGAATATTGGCGATTTCCTTGTTTTGTCTGATGACAGATGCAAGCCGTTGTTTTGCATTCTCCCGTTTTTCTTTTGCAGACTGGCAGGCACAGCAGCAGCCAACAATTTCAGGCATACCCATTTTCAAAAACCGCTCAGGCAGTCGGAATTGCTTTGCCGTACCGCATTTTCCGCAGTGCCAGAGACCGTCCTCCGCAAGATAGTCCTCTGCGTTTTTGTTCTTGATGAAGTTTTCCTCTGCATTTTCAGAGAGTGTCTGAAAAATATTTTTCAATGTATCATTCATTGTGGTTCCTTTCTGCTGTCAGATATTCCATGATATGTTCAGGAGCAGCGTTCCAAAATTCTTTCGATATGCCGTATTTCATCTGCATGATGTTTTCCAGCGGAGCGGTATCCGGCTCCACTTTGCTGTATTTCAGACGGAGAAGATATTCCCTCGTCAATTCAGACGAATATTCCTGCAATATGCTGTCTGCTGCAATGTGATAATGCTCGCACAGAATCAGAAATCTGTCCCAAAAGCGGAAAATATTCTTCTGTTTCAATTCTTCCAGTGTATAAATTCCCGATAATTTTGCCATTTTCCGAGCTGTTTCCGCAAACGAAAGATTTTCAATTTTGCTGACAAATCCAAATACATCACCGCTTTCACCGCAGTGAAAACAGGTGTAGATCTCATCATGGAAAAGATTCAGAGAATTGGTTTTGCTGTGACAGAATGGGCATTTACAGCAATCATCTGTTATCGCTTCGTATTTCCCGATAACAGAAGAAAGGGGATTTTTCAAGCGGATAAGCTCCAGTAATTCCGTATTGACAAACATTTTCTCACCTCACAAACTGGTCAAATGGATTGACGTTGACATCGTAAGCCGAACTTTGTGCAGGTGGTTTGTCCAGCTGAGGATAATCCTTGGAAACTCTTTCGATGACCCAGTTTAGAATGGTGTGATAATCTGACTTGTATCGTTTTCCGCTGGAAAGCTTGTAGTTGTTGAGAATCTCAATGCACTTATCTACGAATGCCTTGGAATGCTGTTCCGACAGCTTCTGATATTCTTCTTCCGTCATGGTGACAGCTTCTGCATATTTCTTCTTATCCGTCTTTTTCTTCGGCGAAGCAGAAGCCGTTCCATTTAATTCTTTCATATTTGATTCTTTCATACTTGATATGTAAGTATTTAATTGTCCCTGGTTTTCTATACTTTGAATTTCAAGATGTAGGTTTTCTGCATCTTGTTTTTCTGTATTTGGGACATCTGCATTTTGATTTATTTCAGATTGCTTTTTGAGGAACAGTTCCGGACATTCCAGACCATCAGGCATATTCTCGTATGGAATTTCATAGATGTGATAGACGTATTCGAATCTTCCACTTTTGGTATGGTTGGGAGGAAGTTTCTCGACATAAACGTATTGTTCGTCAATCAATTCATGCAGAGCAGCCCTGACGGCTGTTTCACCCTCTCTGCAAATTTTCACAAGTCCTGCAACGGAATAATTCCAGCCGTCAGGCAGTCCCAATATTTTTGACATCAGCCCGACAGCTTTCAGGGTGAGTTTCTGATTTCTCAAATGATGATTGCTCATGATCGTGAAATCAGTATTCTTATGCACCCTCACAACCGATGAATTTGATTCCTTTGCCATGATAAAACCTCCGAATAAAGTAAAAAAGCGTTCCTCACTGATATATGAAGAACGCTTTTCGTTATCTATTCAATTTTCTTTGCAAATTTAAGCCTGTCTGTTTGTCTTAATTTTTGAATGTAAATAAATTATAAACAATGTGGTTCCCTTAGTTGGGTACGACTGCGTATGTAGTTCATCAAACACAACCCCGTGAATGTTGAAACCGTGCTTGGAGTAGGCTTCAGCAGAAAGCACCTGATAGAAGCTGTTGGTCGGGATGTACACGATACGCTTTTGTGATGTCAGGATCTTCACTCGTTTGGAAAGGGCAGGGCACATTCGCACCATGTCGGCAGCTACATCAAAAACAATGGCAGCCTGTTGGCGGTCGGCAGCACAGCCGTAAACTTCGGCACGTTCTTCACCGTCACCGCAAGTTAATAGCAGAGCAACGGCAGCAGCAAGCTCTGATTTGCCATTTTTCTTCGGAATCTCAATGTAAGCCGTGTTGAATTGCCTATAGCCATTCGGTTTCAGAATGCCGAACAGGTCACGGATAATTTGTTCCTGCCAGTCCAGCAGTTCGAATTTCTTTCCTGCCCAGGTGCCTTTGGTGTGGCTGAGGCATTCAATAAAAGAAACAGCATAATCAGCCGCCTTTTTGTTATACTTGGAATCCTCCGCCATAAAACGGGTCGGTTTAAATCTTGCCACCGTTCTCACCTCCAAACAAAAAAGACCTGCCAAAAAGCAAGTCTGCACCATTTATTTTAACGCCCTCATGGGGCTGTTTTTTAATCGAGATTCTATTCCCATTGTAACCATGTTACCATACAAATTCAAGGATTGCAAGCCGCTAAACATACAGAAAAAGCATCGAAATTTCTGTGGTTTCTTGTGTATCATACACGAATCAAAATCAGGTGTACGACCGCCAGAGCCTTTCGGCTCCGGCTTGTGGTATTTGGTTTTAGAAGAATCAGTTGTACTGTTTCAGCAAAATCGCCAGTGCAGTTTTGGTTTCCTCATCCTCCGGCGGAATATCCATGCCCCGGTCGAAATTGAACACCGTTTTGCCATTCCGCCGCAGGGAGATTTTCGAGGCTCTGCCTTCCTCGTAGCCGTAAATGGAAGGCTCCTCATAGTGTTTCACCCAGTAGTGAAATACGCTTGCTCCAACCCGAATCGTTCCTTCTGTCCACATTGTTTTTTCCTCCAGTTTTCGTTGCTTTTTGCCATTCGGCATGATGTATATTACCATAAACCAAAGGAGAAGTCAACGAAATTTCCGGCATATTCTGCACAAAGATGAAAGCAGAAAATTGTGTATGATACCAACCAAAAAAGCAAGCCCCACGTTGCCCTGTGTGGGGCATTTGTGGGAAGGGGAAAAGCACTCGGAGGAAACAAAACCACGCCGGACAAGGCAACACGGAGGCTGTACGAGCCACAGCCCCTTTCGGGGCTGTGGTCTTGGGTTATGGTTTTGGATTACTGTCCGGTCTGGCACACCTAACAGGTGCCCGTCCCCTCTGTCCCTTCGGGACATCTCCCCACCCCGTGGGGAGTCACCCATTCAAATTCGCAGGCGTTTTCGTACTCCTCATCGAAAAGGGCATCGTCATCGATTTCCTTTTCCGTAAAGTCAATGCTGTCGATTTCCTCAAAGGCCGTTCCGTTTTCCTCGGCATCTGCCTTTGCAAGGTTTTCTGCGTTTTCCTCAACCCATGCGGTGAACTCCTCGTTGTCCATCCTGTCCTCGTTTTCAATCTCCAGTTCGTATTCGTAGTCCGCATCGAACCAGGTGATGACCGCCTTTGTGATTTCGGTTCTTTCGTTCCAGTCCGTTCTGTTTGC
>NZ_QSTT01000012.1:0-72814 GCF_003438725.1 Ruminococcus sp. OM06-36AC | reverse complement strand
AACAACCTCGTCTCTAAATTAAATATCATAATTCGTCACACAAATTCCGATTTTTCCAGAAACTTCCCGTTCCCGTCTTTCTTATTATACCATACCACACACAAAAACACAAGAAAATTTTACATTTTTCCTTAGAAAATCAAATGCTGAAAAAATTTGCATTTTCCGTCGGATTGTGGTATAATAAAAGTTACTGTGCCGTTTTGGCTGTGACATTTTACATGAGCCTGTCCGCAGGCTCCGGAAAGGACATCATCACATTGAACAAAGCATTTCGAAAAGGCATTTTACAGGGAATCCCCATTGCATTGGGATACCTCTCCGTTTCCTTTGGATTCGGCATCATGGCGGTGCGTGCAGGGCTGTCGGTTTCTGCCGCCGTGGCAATCTCCATTACCAATGTCACCTCTGCCGGACAGGCTGCCGGCGTAGGCGTGATTGCTGCCGGCGGTTCCTATCTGGAAATGGCTCTGACTCAGCTGACCATTAACTTCCGGTATGCCCTCATGGGCTTTTCCCTGTCCCAGAAGCTGGACAAAACGTTCCGGCTCCCCCAACGCATGGCGGCGGCATTCGGTATCACCGACGAAATTTTCGCCGTAGCCTCCGCACAGTCCGGCACCATTTGCCCCGCCTACATGTACGGGCTGATCCTGATCGCATTTCTGGGCTGGACACTGGGAACACTGCTGGGGGCAGCGGCGGGACAAATTCTGCCCAAGTTTATCATTGATGCCATGGGCATCGTGCTGTACGGCATGTTCCTGGCAATCATCGTTCCGGTTTCCCGCAAGAAAAAAAGCGTGCTGGCAGTGGTCGCTCTGGCGGCGGCGTGCAGCATATTGTTCCGGTACGTGTTCACGGCGGTTTCCAGCGGCTTCGCCATTATTCTGTGTGCAGTTCTGGCATCGATATTCGGGGCGATCGTCTTTCCCATTCCGGAGGAGGAACGCACATGAGCCTGATTCTTTATATTGCCATTATGGCAGGCGTGACCTATCTGATCCGTGTTGTGCCGTTTACGGTTTTCCGGAAAAAGATCCAGAACCATTTTCTGCAAAGCTTCCTCTATTACATTCCCTACGCAGTGCTCAGTGCCATGACCATTCCTGCCATTTTCTACTCCACGGGCAACGTGATCACAGCAGCCGTAGGAACAGTCGTCGCAGTTTTACTGGCGTACTGGAACCTGCCCCTGATCGTGGTGGCTCTGGCAGCCTCGGCAGCGGCTCTCGTTACAGGATTTTTTGTATGATACAAGTCCCCATATGCAAAAGGTAATCTGCATGTGGGGACTTGCTGTGTGTTCATACAAATCAATTTTCAAAATGAACTGGTAATGCCTTAAAAATATCATAAAAAGATTTCACGAAAGAACCCCCTCCACCTTTCAGGGGAGGTTCTTAATTTGGGTGCTGTGTGTTTCACTTTGTTGACTTCTGTGCCGGTTTGTGCTATACTATTGGAGTTAGGAGTAACAAACCCATAGGCAGTGCCACACAAAATATGTACGGTGCTGCCCCAGAAATCGAGGTACATAATGAAGAAACTCTGCTTTCAGAATAACAGCGACGGATTTTATGGGACATACTACCCCAACCCCAAGGGTGCGAAGCATGCCATGATCGGGTTGTTCGGCGATGATCCGAATGATTTCATGGCAAAGTGCGGTGCAAAATGGCTGCACAAAAATGGCGTGAACGTCTTGTGCATGTCACCTGATGTGAAAAATTACAGCCATGTCAACTACCCGCTGGAGCGAATCGAAACAGCTATCCAATGGCTCAAAAGCCACGGAAACCAGAAGATCGGCATCATGGGCATGAGCACAGCGGGCATGGATTCTCTGGCAGCAGCTTCCTACTTTCCGGACATCACGCTGACATTCGGGCTTACGGCAAGCGATTTTATCTGGCAGGGATTCGAACAGGGCGAGAAAGACGGCTGCAAGGAGTGGCCGGTTCCCCATGCGTCCACGCTGTCGTGGCAGGGAAAGCCGCTGGCGTATATGCCGTTCGTCTATGAACACCCCGTGTACTATCAAAAAATCCAAGAGGAAACAAAAGGTTCGGGAGATATTACCCGCAGCACCTGCCTGTTTATCGACTCCGAAAAAGCAAGAGAGCATACGGAAGAAGAAATGATAAAGATCGAGAACATCAAAGGCAAACTGATTCTGATCGGAGCAGATGACGACAGCTTCTGGGAAGCGGGAAAGTATGTTCGCCGCATGGAACAGCGGCTGAAAGAACGTCCCCACAGCTGCAATTACGAAGCAGTGGTCTATGAGCACGGCACGCATTTTGTCCTGCCCGAATCCATGCTCCGACTGGCTCTCCCCGTAGGGCTGAAGCTGGTACTGAAATTTGTTTTCCGTGCGGCAAAGGAGTATCCCAACGAGTGCGAAGCAACCCGAAAGGACATTGACCGGCGACTTTCGGCAGCCATTCAGGAGTGGATCACGGAGTAAAGGAAACACACAATCATGCAATGCATCATCAAACCGACCTTCAGTCAGAGAAACGCTGCTGGAAGTCGGTTTTTGAGATTTTTGGAACCCCTGTCACAAATCGACATCGCCACATGGTTATGATATGCAGACGGGCGAAAGACCAGTGCAGCTGTGATTTGAGGTTCTCTTAAAATTTTTGGAATCTCTGTCACAAATCGATACCGCCAGACGGTTATGATATGCAGACGGGCGAAAGACCGATGCACAGGAATGACAGCCCGTTTCAGAAAGAGGTGAGCAAATGGCTACGCACAAAGAAAAAGAACAGGAAAAACTCAAGCTGCTCTATGACATCTACGAACAGCCCATGTATCGCATCGCTTACGCAATCCTGCATCATACAGAACAGGCGGAAGATGCTGTATCCGATGCGTTCCTCCGAATCCTAAAAAATCTGAAAAAGATCGGCGACGTTCGCAGCGAAAAGACCAAGCATTACATCATTTCGATCATTCGCAGCACAGCGATCAACCAATACCGGCAGAACCAACGGGATTCCGAACGCTATACCGTCTGGGACGACCGCATTTTGCAGGTCCCCAACCAGAAAGATGACATGGAACAGCTTCTCGCCAACATTGCACAGGAAGAATCCATTGCCGAAATGTTAGAGCCGCTAAACGACCTGGACCGGCAGATCGTCCTGATGCGGTGCGAGGAGGAGTTATCCTTTCGCGAAATTGCCGAGCGGCTCTCTATGAAAGAAGCCGCTGCAAGAAAACGCTTTGAACGTGCCAGAAAGGCAATCCAACAAAAAAAGGGGGAACTTTATGATGAAATCCGAACACAACTCTTTTCCGTATAACGACACCGAATGGAACAACATCGTCAACGACGCATTTACATCAGACGCACAGCCCCACGTTTTTTCGGAACGCTATGCCCGCCGGAAACAGCAGATGCTGCACCAGATGGAGGAAAGTCCTATGAGATCGCATAAATTCCACATGAAAAAGTCTATGACCGCACTGGTTGCTGTAGCGGCAGCCGTTGTAATACTCCCCACTGCCGTATATGCTTCCACCCAGATCCGCGGTTATTTCCAGACCAAGGACGGCGTTTATCAGCAGGAAGTCGTCATTCCGAAAAGCGAAAGCGTTTCGGATCAGATCATGGCATTACAGGTCGGCTGGATGCCGGAGGGAATGGCGATCGATCCCAGCTGCGGAAAGTACAGAGATGCAAACGGCCGCGGCATAACCATGTCGTTCTATAAGATGGGCAGTCAGGAAGCTGCCCTGACGCACACGGTCAGCTACAGCGTTTCACAGGAAACGCTCACCTGCGGCAATAACACTGTTCTCTATGCGGTGACCGACACCACCGGAAAGTCCGGCGAGGATATTTTTGACAAGGATGTCTGGGTCGCATTTCCGGACTCCAACTATGCAGTACAATTCTACGCAACAACCGACATGACAAAGGAAGAAATTGAAAAGATTGCAGAAAATCTCAGTCTGACACCTTCTGACAAAGAAACAGCCGAGTTGTGGGACGGCGAGCCGCGGGAAGAAGTCGGAGGAACGGACGAAACCTACAAGTTCGATGACTACACCATTCAGCAGATCGGTGATACCGTTCGTTCGGATTACTATGATGCGGAAGATGCAGACACGGATCCTTATGCACGCATCACTGCCAAGCTGGACAGTGTTTCTGTGCAAGACAATTTTGACGGACTTCCGGCAATCAATGACATCGGAGAACCGGTGGATTACAGCCAGTACCTCAACGCAGACGGTACAGTTCAGGACGATGTACGCACATGGTACTCCCGCGGCGACGGCGTGAACACACTGGATACCAAAATCAAGGAAGAAACCGTTCCCCAGCGTGTCCTTGTGATGCATCTCACCTACACCAACGAAAGCAGCATCACACAGGAGATCTGCGTCTGCCCGAATCTGATCCAGAAGAACGGTGACCGCATGGACTATAGCGAAGTGGCATGCGAGCCGATGTCGGACACGACCTACTGCAACGGTACTTTGGGTGAGTTGAAGTACGGTGAATTCTTCCTCTTCTCCACCGACAGAGAACACAGCAAAAACAACATCACCAATGTTGCTCCCGGCGAAAGCGTTGATGCAACAGTAGCGTTCCTCATGGACGCTGACGAAGTGCAGAATCTGTACGCTGACATTCTGGGCGGCGGCGGACAAACTGTAATTTCCCTTGGCGATTTACAGTAAGCAGTTCCAGAGTGTGTTTTCATAATATAGGAAACACGGAATAAAGCCCGCCTAACGGCTTTGCACGCAATCTGCTTGCAGATTTTCCGTCAGATTGCCCAGAAATCCCTTGCCAGACACCAAGTCTGCCTGCGGAATTTCTGTGCAATCTGCTGAAAAATCTGACGACGCATCTTACGCACAAGCTTTATTCAGTGTTTCCTATACTTGTCCATTGACAACTTTCCATTTTCTCTTTTAAGGAATGTGTCTGTGTGAACTTTCTCCACACACGGGATACGTTCCGGAAGCAACGCCCCGCATGCGGTTTCATCCCTTCGCATGCGGGGCGTTTTGGTTTTTATTATTCTATTTTGTTATTCCACTGGATTGATGATTTTTCCGATGCCCTCTACTTCACATTCTACCACATCGCCGTGCTTCAGGTACTTCGGCGGCACGAAGCCCATACCGACACCTGCCGGCGTTCCCATAGAAATGATCGTGCCTGCGGGAATTTTCATGGCGTGGGACAGTTCCTCAATGACATAGGGAATGTTGTGGATATACAGTTCCGTGTTGCACTTCTGCCGCAGTTCCCCGTTGACTTTACAGGTGAGATTCAGCTTCGGCGGAAAGTCAAAGCTGTCTGCCGTCACAAGGCAGGGGCCCATCGGTGCAAAGCCGTCCAGACTTTTGCCGCGGAACCACTGCTTATGCCGCATCTGAATGCACCGTGCACTGACATCGTTCATAATGGTGTAGCCGAACGCATAGGAAGCCGCGTCCTCCGCCCTGGCACCTTGAATATCTTTCCGCACGACGAATGCCATTTCCACTTCGTAGTCCAGATCGGTGACAATGTCAAAGTGTCCGTTGATGCTGTCCCCCGGAGCAACCGCCTCGTTGACATGCTTGGCAAAATAGATCGGGAACTTCCGTTCGCCGCCGTATTCCTGCCCCATAACGCCTACGCTTTCCTTGGCGTGTTCGGAAAAGTTTACGCCCAGACAGATGATGTCCCGTGCCGGTCGGGGAATCGGTGCCAGCAGCTTCACCTGTTCCAGAGGGATTCCCTCTCCGGCTTTTTCCGGCAGCAGAGCCGCCGCCGTGTCCCGCTGGGCATCGGTCATCTGCACTGCCAGTTCTGCCATATCTGTAAAATCCAGCCCAAGCACGCCTGCCGGCACAACCGCATCTTCTGCCGGTGTCAGCACGCCGATCTGTTCTATTCCGTTCTGTAAATAAGTCACAAGTTTCATAAATGTTTCCTCTTTCTCTTTCGGCAGCACCCACAGTGTTGCCTTTAGGCAATACCACACAAAGAGCGTCTGGCGACTTTGCACGCCATCTGCTTGCAAATTTCCCTTCAGAGCCTGTTTCGTATCTTCCCGCACGCATCTTGCGTGCATATTTTCCGAGATATTTAGGGAAAATACTCGAAAATCCACAAAGGATTTTCTCCGTTTTTCCCTTCATCTCTCCAAAAATCTGACGACGCAATCTGCATACGTCAGATACGAAACAGACTCTCATATTTCACAAAAATGCTCGTGAATACATCCAGTATTCACTCCGCTTTTTGTTTCATCTGACGAAAAATTTGACGACGCATCTGTCGCACAATCTTTGTGCGGTATTGCCTTTACTCTGCTCGCTCCGCAGCGATACGCTTTCCGGTAGGCGTTGCCGCCAGACCGCCTCTTGCCGTTTCCCGCAGGTCGGCAGATATGCTGCTGCCCACCTCTGCCATTGCATCAATGACTTCGTCCGGCGGAATCCGGCTGACAATACCTGCCAACGCCATATTGGCACAGGAAATAGCATTCACCACGCCCACCACGTTCCGCTTGACGCAGGGCACTTCCACCAGTCCGGCAACCGGATCACACACCAGCCCCAGCAGATTCTTCAGTGCCATGGCACAGGCGTTGCCGCAGGCTTCCGGTGAGCCGCCCCGCAGGTAGACCAGTGCCGCTGCTGCCATAGCCGAAGCGGCTCCGATCTCTGCCTGACAGCCGGCTTCCGCACCGGAAACCGATGCCCGCTCAGCAATGATATTTCCAAAGCCGCCGGTCACGTAGAGGGCGTGGAGCATCTCCTCCTCCGGTGTATCGGGGTATTCTTTCCGGTAGGGAATCAGCACCGCCGGAATCACCCCACAGGAGCCGGCAGTAGGTGCTGCCACAATGCGTTTCATACAGGCATTGCACTCGCTGACTTTCAGGGCGGTGGCAATGGCATCGTTGAGGTATGTCCCGCACATCATCTTGCCGGAGGACAGCATCTGAGTATACTTCTCCCCGTCCCCGCCGGAAAGCCCGCTGAGGGAACGCTGAGAACCGTCATAGCCGGCGGCGGAGTCCTGCATCACCTGCCAGAGCATTTGCATTTTCTCCAGCGAAGCCGCCCGCTGTTCCGGCGTATCTTCTTCCAGATCGCTGCAAAGGATCGCTTCCCAGATGGGCATTTTCCGGCTTGCTTCTATCAAAGCCGCAACAGACCGCAGTTCCATATCACACGTCCTCCTCTGCATTATAACTGGTGATTTTCAGAATGCCGTCCAGTCCGCTGAGCCAGCGAACCATGTCCGGCGGTATCCGGTCGTCACACTCCAGAATCATTACCGCATAGCCGCCCTTGGTGTTGCGGTACAGCTGCATGGCGGCGATATTCACGTTTTTCTGTGCCAGAACTGTGGTCACCTGTGCCACGTGTCCGGGGGTATCGGTGTTGTGTACGATAATGGTATTATATTCACCGGAAAAGTCTGTCCGGATCCCGTCGATCTCGCAAATGCGAATGCGACCGCCGCCTACGGACGAACCGATCACTTCCAGCTGGCTGCCGTGTTCTCCGACAACTTCGATCTTCACTGTGTTGGGGTGAGCTCCCCGCAATGTACCCCTGGTGATCTGAAAGGAAAAGCCGGCTTTTTTTGCCGCTTCAAAGCTGGACGGAATCTGCGGGTCATCGGGCTTACAGCCCAGCAGTCCGGCGACCACAGCACGGTCGGTACCATGTCCCGAGCCGGTATCCGCAAACGAACCATGCAGGAGAATGTTCGCCTGCACCGGTGCTTCTCCCAGCAGCTTTCGCGTGACATAGCCGATTTTCACGGCTCCGGCAGTATGAGAACTGGACGGTCCGATCATCACCGGCCCCAGTACGTCAAATATATGCATCAGCCACACACCTCCTGCAACAGTATACCACAAAAACGGCTCTGCCGTCAATGGACTGCCGGCTTTTCCGACGGATTCCAGTTTATTTGCCGGTTTCGCTTGGAATTCTTTTTTGTTCGGGGGCGTTTTGTATTTTTTGCAGGGCTTGCTTTGGAGCGTGTATGTGGTCAAAATGTGGTCAATAAACAGCTGTAGAAACGCAAAAGGACACCCCAGCCAAAACCAGCCGAGGTGCCCTCTTTTTCTATTTACATGGAAAAACCACGCAGTTTCTTAGAACTTGCCAGCCTTAGCAGCTTCTTCAACAGATACTGCAACAGCAACAGTCGCACCAACCATCGGGTTGTTGCCCATGCCGATCAGACCCATCATTTCTACGTGAGCCGGAACGGAGGAAGAACCTGCGAACTGTGCATCAGAGTGCATACGTCCCATGGTATCGGTCATACCATAGGAAGCCGGACCTGCTGCCATGTTGTCCGGGTGCAGGGTACGGCCTGTACCGCCGCCGGAAGCAACAGAGAAGTACTTCTTGCCCTTTTCGATGCATTCCTTCTTGTAAGTACCAGCTACCGGATGCTGGAAACGTGTCGGGTTGGTGGAGTTACCAGTGATGGAAACGTCTACGCCTTCCTTCCACATGATTGCAACGCCTTCGGTAACGTCATTTGCACCGTAGCAGTTTACCTTTGCACGGGGGCTGTTTGCGTCCTTGGAGTAGCACTTGCGGAATACTTCCTTGACTTCGCCGGTGTAGTAGTCCATTTCGGTTTCTACATAAGTGAAGCCGTTTACACGTGCGATGATCTGTGCAGCGTCCTTGCCCAGACCGTTCAGGATAACACGCAGCGGTTCCTTACGAACCTTGTTTGCCTTTTCAGCAATACCGATCGCACCTTCTGCGGCAGCGAAGGATTCGTGACCTGCCAGAAATGCGAAGCACTTGGTGTCTTCTTCCAGCAGCATCTTGCCCAGATTACCGTGGCCCAGACCAACCTTTCTCTGGTCAGCAACAGAACCCGGAATGCAGAATGCCTGCAGACCTTCACCGATTGCAGCAGCAGCGTCAGCAGCTCTGCGGCAGCCCTTCTTGATCGCAATTGCTGCACCAACGGTATAAGCCCACTTTGCGTTTTCGAAGCAGATCGGCTGAATGCCTTCTACCATCTTATATACGTCCAGACCAGCAGCCTTGGTAACTTCAGCTGCACCTTCGATGGAATCAATGCCATATTCCTTCAGAACAGCCAGAACCTGCTTTTCTCTTCTCTCATATGATTCAAATAATGCCATGGGTTGTTTCCTCCTGTTCCTTATTCTTTTCTCGGGTCAACAAACTTCACTGCATCAGCAACACGGCCATACTGACCCTGTGCCTTTTCGAAAGCAGTGTTTGCATCGTCGCCAGCCTTGATGAAGTCCATCATCTTGCCGAAGTTTACAAACTTGTAGCCGATGATCTCATCGTCTTCGTCCAGAGCGATCTTGGTAACATAACCGTCGGTCATTTCCAGATAACGCGGACCCTTCTTCAGTGTGCTGTACATGGTACCAACCTGAGAACGCAGACCCTTACCCAGATCTTCCAGACCAGCACCGATCGGCAGACCTTCTTCAGAGAATGCACTCTGTGTACGGCCGTATACGATCTGCAGGAACAGCTCACGCATAGCAGTGTTGATTGCATCACAAACGAGGTCTGTGTTCAGAGCCTCCAGAATGGTTCTGCCCGGCAGAACTTCTGCAGCCATAGCAGCGGAATGGGTCATACCGGAACATCCGATGGTTTCCACCAGAGCCTCCTGGATCACGCCTTCCTTTACATTCAGAGTCAGCTTACATGCACCCTGCTGCGGTGCACACCAGCCCACACCGTGTGTCAGACCGGAAATGTCAGAAATTTCCTTTGCCTTTACCCACTTTGCTTCCTCAGGAATCGGTGCAGCACCGTGCTGTACGCCCTGTTTTACGCAGCACATTTCGTTTACTTCGTTTGAATAAATCATGGTCAAACTCCTTTCATGATATGGCATTGTATACGATTCGCATACAGGAACTATTATACACCATCTCCCGACAAGAATCAAGCTTTTTTCTGTAAATTTCTTGCCAATTGCCCTGATTTTGGTTAGTTACAGCTAACCGTGAGCCTTGGAAACTGCAAAAGGCACCTCTATTCTAAGAGATGCCTTTCTTCTGATTTTCAATACCACAGGATCACTCTTTCCCGCGATATTTCAGCATTTTCCACTGTACAAAAATATTTTTCAGCGTGATGAATATGTGACTTGCACCACTCATACCCGTCCGGAAGTTGATAAGGCTCACATTTCCTTTTATTCCGGTCAAAACAAAGAAAAACTGGCGTATGGCAATCTTCCACATATGCATCACAGACAATTTCTTTGTCACTCACTTTTATGTTTTTCAAAGTAATCACAATACACATACCCCATACTTTTTTAAGGAAACACTGAATAAAGCTTGTGCGGTATTGCCTTAGACATCACCGCCCATTCCCCATATTGCCCCAGTCGGTCAGTTCCATAGTGGCACTGGCGTTCAGGCTGGAATCGGCACGGATCCCTGCATCAAAGGCATAGGAACCGGCACAGGCGATCATGGCTCCGTTGTCGCCGCACAGGGAAAGCGGCGGCATGTACAGGGTGAAGTTCCGCTTGTCACAGGCTTTTTGCAGAGATTCCCGCACGCCGCTGTTGGCAGAAACGCCGCCGGCAATGGCAATGGTGGAATAGCCGTGCTCCACTGCCGCCCGAATGGTGTGTTCTGTCAGCACCTCGGAAATAGTCGCCTGCACCGAAGCTGCCAGATCTTCCCGACAAATGGTTTCGCCTTTCTGCTGGGCATTGTGCAGCAGGTTCACCACGGCAGTTTTTAAGCCGGAAAAGCTGAAATCATAGGCATTTTCCGCAATTTTCGGTTTTGGCAGAGAAAACGCTTTCGGGTTGCCGGACTGGGACGCTTTGTCCAGATGAATGCCGCCGGGATACGGATAGCCCATAGCACGGGCACACTTGTCGAAGCACTCCCCTGCGGCATCGTCACGCGTCCGTCCCAGAATCCGGAATTTCGTATAGGTCAGCACTTCCACCAGATGACTGTGCCCGCCGCTGACGACCAGACAGAGATAGGGCGGCTTCAGTTCCGGATGTGCAATGTAATTCGCCGCAATGTGCCCTGCCAGATGATGCGTCGGCACAAGTGGCTTTCCGGCGGTCAGTGCCAGTCCCTTGGCGAAGTTCACGCCTACCAGCAGTGCCCCGATCAGTCCGGGGTATGCGGTCACGGCAATGCCGTCCAGTTCCGCCAATGTCACACCGGCATCGTCCAGTGCTTTCTGTACCACAGGCAGCACGTTTTCGCAGTGCCTGCGGGAGGCGATCTCCGGCACAACGCCGCCGTATTGTTTGTGTTCCTCTACCTGTGAGGAAACCACATTGGAGAGAATCTCCGTGTGGTTTCTGGCAACGCTCGCTGCGGTTTCATCGCAGGAGCTTTCAATTCCTAATATCAGCATAGCTGCATCTCCATTTCTGTGAACTTTATCACAATACCGCAAAGCTATAGCAGGTGCTTATCCGGTATTTTATTTTTTCTGAACGGTATATGGAAAGTCCGGCAAACAGTCTGGGAGCCAGTTTTCTCCTGCCGCTGCACTCCGCAAAAAGGTTCCACAAATTCAGTGCAGTCAACGCAAACGGAGGTACAAGCAACAATGTCCAAAGCAGTAAAGCTTTCAGTTGCATTAGTAGTTCCGTCATGTTTTTTTCACCTCTCGCGTCATCAGCACAGCACCCTCCTCCGGATCGCGGTAATACCGTTTCCGAAAGCCCACCTGCCGATAGCCTGCGGATTCATACAGGGCAATGGCGGCGGCGTTGGACTCCCGAACTTCCAGCCAGAATTCGTTTTCCGGAAACTGCCGGTGTGCCCAGTCCAGAAGCTGTCTGCCGATGCCCTGCCGCCGGAACGCCGGTGCAACTGCGATGTCGTCCAGATTCACCGCATCTCCTGCCAGCGAAACTGCCGCATAGCCGCAGAATTCCCCTGCCGCCCTGGCACACCAGATACGGTTGTAACAACAGCACATGGTCTGGCGGAACTGCTGTTCTGTCCACGGGTCGGGAAATGCTGCTTTCGCCAGCGACAGAATCTCCGGCAGATCGGCTTCTGCCGCCGGTACGATCTCAACCTTTTGCTGCATACCAACTCTCCCCCATGCTCACATCTGCTGTCAGGGGCACAGGGAATTTCTCCTGTTCCTCCGGCGAAAGGGTATTTCGGATCACGTTCTGCATTTCCTCGCCCAGCACTTTTCCCGCCTGTAAAGCATGCTGTTCCGGCACCTCGACGATCAGTTCATCGTGTACCTGCAAGATCAGTTTCGCGTCCGGCACGTCGCTTTGCAGCCGCCGGTACACGTAGATCATGGCAAGCTTGATAATGTCCGCCGCCGTTCCCTGAATGGGCGTGTTCATGGCGATTCGCTTTCCTGCCGCCTGTACCATTTTGTTGCTGGCGAGCAGTTCCGGCACCGGTCGGCGTCGCTGGAAATAGGTGGTCACATAGCCGTTGATGCGGGCAGTGTCCACGGTCTTTTCCATGAATGCCCCCACGCTGGGGAACTGTGCCATATAGTTCTGGATATACTGGTTCGCCTGCCGCACGGAAACGTGAATGTCCTGCGACAGGGAAAAGGCTCCCATGCCATAGAGAATGCCGAAGTTTACTGCTTTCGCCGCACTCCGCATCTCCGGTGTCACCATTTCCCGCGGCATGCCAAATACCTGTGCCGCCGTGGCTGCGTGAATATCTGCCCCGCTAAGGAATGCCTCCTGCATCTGCCGGTCGCCGCTCAGGTTTGCCAGCAGCCGCAGTTCGATCTGGCTGTAGTCTGCGTCCAGCAGCACACAGCCCTCCCGTGCCACGAAAAATTTTCGCATATTCCGCCCCAGTTCTGTGCGGACAGGAATGTTCTGGAGATTCGGCTCTGTGGAGGAGATTCGCCCTGTACGGGTTTCGGTCTGCTTGTACACCGTGTGGATTCTGCCGTCTGCCCCAACGGTTTTCAACAATCCGTCCACATAGGTGGATTTCAACTTGGCATACTGCCGCCATTTCAGCACATAGTCCACAATGGCATACTCTCCCCGCAGTTTTTCCAGAATGTCCGCATTGGTGGAATAGCCGGTCTTGGTCTTTTTGCCGTGGGGCAGCTGCATTTCCCCGAACAGCACTTCTCCCAGCTGCTTCGGGGAACCGATGTTGAAAGTGTGTCCGGCTTCGTCGTAGACCATTTGCTGCATTTCCTCGATCTGTTCCGACAAGTACACGCCGAAGTCCTCTACGCCCTGCCGGTCAATGGCAATGCCGTCGTGTTCCATTGCCGCCAGCACCACGGTCAGCTGTTGTTCAAAGTGCAGCAGACGGGTCATGCCCTGTTCCTCCACCAGCTTCTCCATAGCGGCGTACAGCTTCGGGAGAGCCGCCAGATCGGCATATTCACCTGCACTGCGGGGATAGGGCACATGATAGGTCACGCAGAGCCGTTCGACCTCATAGGCGGACGTGGTGGAGTTCAGCAGATACGCAGCCAGTTCCGCATCTTTTGCCGCAGGGCTGCCGCTGTCCGGCGTGATGCCCTGTGCCAGCAGAAACCGATACTGGGGCTTTGCCCCGAACGTCAGACGCGGCATCTGAAACAGCTGTTCCCACAGGGCAGTATCTGTCGAAGTGTACACCGCTTCCGGCGTGCCGGCGTGGTATACGCAGATGCGGCTGCCGTCAAACAGACAGCAGGGCAGTTCCATTTTGTCAGCAGCCCATGTGTCCAGCAGAGCCGCCGTCAAGGGCTGTTCCGTCAGAGGCCGCTGCTGTTCTGCCGGCTCTGCCGTTTCTGGTGCGGGAGCATCTGTTCCGGAAAGCTTCAGCTTTTCCAGCAGTTTTGCCATTTCCAGTTCCAGCAGCAGCCTGCGGACTTCCTCGGTCTGCACCGGCTGGGGCAGATAGTGCTGCACGTCCATGTCGATCGGCACATCGGTCACGATCGTTGCCAGCCACTTGCTCTCCTTTGCCGCGTCCTGTCCGGCAGTCAGCTTATTGTACACCGACTTGGTGAGCCCTGCCTCGTCCAGATGAGCATAGAGATTTTCCACAGTTCCCCACGCCTGAATCAGCTTGGAAGCAGTCTTCTGTCCTACGCCGGCTACACCGGAGATGTTGTCCGAACTGTCCCCCATGAGAGCTTTCAGGTCGATCAGGGACAGTGGAGCAAAACCGTACTCCTCCTGAAAACGCTCCGGCGTATAGGGAATGGTTTCCTTGTTGGTAGTAAGCCGCACTGTCACATGATCGCTGACCAGCTGCAGGCTGTCCCTGTCCCCTGTCAGGATCACACAGTCCGCATCTTGTGCCGTACATGCCGCCGCCAGCGTTCCCAGAATATCATCTGCTTCGTAGCCCTCACAGGTGATGACCGGAATCCCCAGCAGTGTCAGCAGCTGCTTCACATAGGGCAGCTGCATGGCAAGTTCTTCGGGCATGCCCTTGCGGTTCGCCTTATAGGTGGCAACTGCCTTGTGACGGAACGTGGGCTTTCGCAGGTCAAATGCCACAGCCACAGCATCTGGCTGCACCTCGTCCCGATTTTTCAGGTAAATATTCATAAAGCCGAAAATGGCATGGGTAAACACGCCCTGTGTATTGCTGAGCGGACGAATCCCGTAGAATGCACGGTTCAGGATACTGTTTCCGTCAATGGCAAGTAGTTTCATGTAATCCTCCCTGTTTCACATTGGTCTAAGGCAACACCGTGCAAAGCTGTCAAGCGGGCTTTGTGCGGTGTTGCCTTAATGTATATAGTATAGCACATTTTTGCGGGAATGTACAGAGGGTTTTTGTGAAAGGACAAATCGCCGCCGCAAAAAGCAGTTGCAATCTCCGGAAACATATGTTATAATAAAGGAAACACTGCATAAAGCCCGCCTGACGGCTTTGCACGCAATCTGCGTGCAGATTTTCCGTCATATTTGCCCAGAAATCCCTTGCCATACGGCAGTATGCCTGCGGAATTTCTATGCAATCTGCCGAAAAATCTGACTACGCATCTTACGCACAAGCTTTATTCAGTGTTTCCTAAAGCTATAAAATTTGCCGCATGGCATATGATGAGGAAAGGAATCACATACTATGAATATTGTTTGCTTGGACCTGGAAGGTGTACTGGTACCGGAAATCTGGATCGCGTTCGCAGAAGAAAGCGGTATCCCCGAACTGAAACGCACCACCAGAGATGAACCGGATTATGACAAGCTGATGCATTGGCGGCTGGGAATCCTGAAGGAACACGGTCTGGGACTGAAAGAGATTCAGGAAACCATTTCGAAGATCGAACCGCTGGAGGGTGCAAAGGCATTTCTGGACAAACTGCGGGAACTGACACAGGTCATCATCATCAGTGATACCTTCACCCAGTTTGCAGGCCCTCTGATGAAGAAGCTGGGCTATCCCACCATTTTCTGCAACTCTCTGGAAGTTGCTCCGGACGGCGAGATCACAGGCTTCAAGATGCGTTGCGAAAACTCGAAGCTGACCACAGTCAAGGCTCTCCAGTCGATCGGTTATGACACCATCGCCAGCGGTGACAGCCACAACGATCTGGCAATGATTCAGGCAAGCAAGGCGGGATTCCTGTTCCGCAGCACCGAACAGATCAAAAAGGACTATCCGGAACTGCCGGCATTCGAGTCCTACGACGACCTGCTGCACGCCATTCAGCAGGCTCTTTAAGAGGCATATTATATGGAATATCAAAGTGAACCCTACCGCATTTCCTGCACCGATGATGCCGGAAAGTGTGTGGCAGAGATCACATTCCCTGAAACAGAAGCCGGTGTCTGCTGCATCGACCACACGTTTGTAGACGATTCCCTGCGGGGCATGGGAATCGCAGGCGAGTTGGTTTCCCGTGCAGTACAGCAGATTCAGGCAAACGGGAAGCAAGTCATTGCCACGTGCTCCTATGCGGCACACTGGCTGGAAAAGCAAAAAGGAAGCGGCAAAAATGTATAAGAATATTGAAAAGCAGGCTGTTTTACAGCTGAAAGATCTGGTGAAGTACCAGACCGGTCAGGTTGTCAGCAAAACACTGGTACAGAACGACAAGGTGAGCATGACCATTTTCTCCTTTGATAAGGGCGAGGAAATCTCCACACACGCTGCCGGCGGCGACGCTATGGTAACGGTGCTGGAGGGTACCGGAAAGTTCACCGTAGGCGGCGAAGTGTTCCTGCTCCACGCCGGCGAAACCTTGATCATGCCCAAGGACATTCCTCATGCTGTCTATGGCGAGGAACAGTTCAAGATGCAACTGATCGTTTCGTTCTAAGAAAACAATAGATCAAAAACGCCCCCGCACAGTTTCACCGGTAATTTTCCGGTGACTGTGCGGGGGTGTCTTTTGTATATGATGTTATTTTAGATCATGTCAATGTCTTTTAGTTGTTCATATGACAGAATATCCCAGTGTGCCAGAATGTTGCGGGCATTCCGCATCTTTTTCAGCATTTCAAATTCTGCATAGTCTGTGATCCTGCTGCCGCTGTTCTCTTTGCAGATGTAGAACAGCTGTCCGATTTCCAGATCGGCTGCCTGATCTACTGTATCATTGTTGGAACTGCGAATCGGCAGATACTGCTGCAGTTTGGACGCATACTTTCGAATGATCTCCACGCGGAAATTTTCCAGCTTCGGAAATACCAGCTTGATCTGTGCCTCCCAGACAGCAGCACGCACGACGTTCTGCAAGTTTGTGACCTTGATGTCATTTTCCTGATACACGCGTTCCGTCACGCCAACCGGATCCCGCAGCAAGTCCAGATTTTCTGCTGCCAGCAGTGCGGCACGCTCAATGTGGTTATGGGCAATGTTGCTTGCCACTTCACAGAGATACATCTTTTCGGCTCTTCCGCAGGACAGATCGGATACCATAGTCAGGCAGAGCATCATGCAGTCATAGTCCGTGACATAATCAGTATACCGGAATGCGGTCAGCTGCTTGGTTCCCACCGCCGGTGCTCCCTCTATCATTAGCAGGAAAACGCCGTGTTCCTTTGTCGGATCACAGTTTTCCATATACTCTGAAATGGAAGCGATCCATTTTGCCGCGTGTTCCAGTCGGATACCAGTCAGGCAGACATCTTGCTTATTCAGATTGGTGTCGCGGCTCTGTGCCAGAAAACGCATTTCATTGCCGTGCGTGGTTGGCCAGTAAACATTCTTCTCCTCTTTTCTGCAAAATTCTTCCAACAGGTAAGATCCTATTTCATTACTATCCGATACACTAGATACATTCAACACTCTCAGCTTGCGGTCGTCGTTCTGATCTGCCAGCCGCTGTTCAATGGTTTCGATCATGATGTCCTGCCACGGAATCTCGTCATCGAAAAACAAGACTACCGATTTTTCGTTCATGACCGCAATCTGAATGTCATCGAGAAACCGCACGGAATTGACAAGGCGGTTCCACCAGAGTTCCCCTATCATTCGGATACCTCCTCCTCAAAATAGTCTGCCATGCTCTTTTCCACCTTGTCCTGACTGCCAAGGAATTTCCGGAATCCGTCGGTGGCGAATCGATAATAATTATCCATGACACTGACAACGTTCAGATCCAGCATTTCGTTCAGGATTTCTTCGAACTGGTTGGGTTTCAGCGAAGTGATACGGGTGATGTGATATTCTTCCGCGATCCGCAGCAGATCATCCCTGGTATAGCCCTTTTCATTCGGCGAAACGTAGCACAGATACGCAATGATCAATGCAATGATGTGATAATTGCTCCGTTCCTTGGCATCGGTAAACAGTGTGGCTTCCAGCTTCTGATCGACTTTTTCAGTGAAGTCGGTATCCGAGAGGACTTTCTTATAATGGCTCTCAGTCACTTCATAAAACGGTGTGACAGATTCTCCGTAGCCGGCATAGTCCTCGTTCTTCATTGCCTCCAGAAGCTTCTGACAGTAGAACTGAATCAGTCCCGGGAAGTTATAGGTAGAAGCAAGAATGTTGTCAATAATGTCCTGATTGAACCGGAATCCCAGATAGGAAAGCGTACAGGTCAGCAGCTTGGTGGCTTCTTCCCGCCGGAACTGCTTGATGACGATCCAGTTCAGGTGGATCAGGTTGGAGTTCTCGTGCATCATTTCTCTGTGATAGCGGCTTACATTGTGCAGACCCGCCATGACCAGTTTGAAGCGGCCGGAGGGCAGGCTCTTGAGGGCAGTGATCGGAGAATCCTCTGTGTCACCGCTGGTCTTGATGATCTCGTCCGCCTCGTCCAGCATCAGCAGCAGATAGTGGATCCGTGTTTCCGGATTTTCGTCCATGAACCGCTTCTGGAGATGTCCGGCGAGGGCAGTCCATGTGTCACAGCGGGTGGATTCGTCCAGTATCCCCTCCAGAATCAGCTTGTCGGACACGATCTTGACGGCTTCTGCTGCACTGCGGTCTTTGAGTTCTTCCACCAGAACAGCTCTGTCGCCGTTGCCGTTTTTATCGATGTTGTGCCGTGCCATTTTCAGCAGGGCACTCTTGCCCAGCTGGCGGCCGCCGTAAACCAGATTTGCCCCTTCCGGCGACTCGATTTGGGTCAATTCCGCTTCTCTGCCGGTAAACAGTTCCGGCGGCATGTCCTGTGTAGAGGATTCTACAAAAGGCTGATAGTACGCAAAGGGCAGCGTTACCGCCATGAGCCGCCGAATCACGGTATTTTCCGCATAGTGCTTTGCCAGATAGAACAAAATGACACGGTCGATCACGATAAACGTGGTGGCGAAAGATTTTTCTTCCTTGATCTTTCTGGCGAGCCGTCTGCGTTCTTCCATGTTCATGGCAAAGTCCAGCAGCACAAGGGTATGCTTTGCCACCGCATTGACCTCGCGGAACTTATCCATCAGACTGTCACAGTCGTATTTGCCATACAGACACAGCACACGGAAGCCGTCTGTTTCGCTCTTGGAGCCGAACGCCGGTATCGGGTGAACGTAGTTGATCTTACCGATCTGTTTCCGGCAGAACACCTGATATGCTTCTGTGTCCAGACTGGTGTCCGGCTGAACGGAAACCGGCTTAAATCCCAGATAAGAGAGCAGTTTTTCCAGCTGGTTCAGACTGGCAGGACCGCCGGATGGAATCCAGCTTTTCAGCAGGTTTGCACCGCCTCTGGTTTCCTTACGGGCATTGTTTGTCAGATGCAGCAGTGCCAGATCCAGATCTTTTTTCCCCGAATATTCGGCAATCGTTTCAGTAATGTGCTTTCCGCCCCTGCGGACTGCACGGTAGTTGGTGGCATGCTCATTGATAAACTCGCGGAAATATCCAAACGGCTCATCGGAATAGTCAGAGATCCCGCTGACATCGCGGCGGAGGATACAGCTCATGATGAACTCCGCGGAAGAATAGTTCTGGTCATTGATCTTGGCTTCAATCATTTCCTTGCTGAACACGCCAAAGTCATAGTCCGGACTGTCTGCCAGTTCTTCCAGCTGGTGCAGAAGGCGTTCGCCTTTTTGCACGGCATTGACAGAAATGCGGTTGCGGATCACTTCCAGCAGTCTGACATAGAAGCCGTAATCGTTGGTGACACGGGTGATGCGGTACCACGCGTAGGCAACCGCCATGATCGCACTCTTTTCCCCGTTGATGTTCGAAAGGGTGCCGTAGCTTTCACAGAGTTCCAGTTCATCGGAGAAATCCTGAAACATGGTTTCGAACCGCTGCTTTGCCTGCTTCAGGCATTCCCCGTACTGGGCAAGGTCCTTGTGTTCTCTGATCGCTGCAATGTCCATGTCCTCTCCATAGGCTTTGATGAGCCTTGCAGTACGGAAATTGTGCTTGGTTTCCACATTGCTGAGAATTTCGGAGAGCCGTTCCGGCAGTTCCGGATGCGGCTTGGAGGCATGCTGTTCGATGCGGTACAGAATGTGGAAATCCGGCATGCCGCAGAACGTGGACTGGGTTTCCGGCAGGTAGTTGTCGTTCAGCAGAACGTCCTCGCCCCGCAGGAAGTCCATGAAGAAATACTTTCTGGTTTTGGTGTTGTATGTACCGTTCATCTTTTCCAGCAGTTCGGTGGCTGCACGGCGAACGCTCTCGGTGCCCCAGTCGAATCCCCGCTCTGCAAGCATGTCATTGCAGATGCGAACGATCTCTGTCAGTTCCTCTGTCACCTTCGGCTCCAGCGTGTCATACTGTTTTTTGGCAAAAGCATTATCAGTACTGCTGAAATGCTCTGCCACAGCGAGCCAGTCACAGATACAGGAAAGCATTCGCTTCAGCGTTGCCATAATGCTGTTCCGCTTGCTGCCCTTGATTTTTTCATGAGGTCTGGCGATGTGCTTTCCCTCATTTTGGATCGCAATGCGGGCACGTTCCCAGAAATCGTCAATGCACTTATCTGCTTTTTTCACGTCCAGATATTCCATCTGTATAGACTTATTGGCACGAATGAACAATTCCGACACCGTATCCTTGACAAACTGGAACTTGTCGGTTTCATTTGCTGCAACAATGTTCAGACAGGTACGGAGTTCACTTTCCTCGCTGGCGAACAGCAGTTCCCGTGTACAGCGGACTTGTCCGTGGTTCTCATACACATCATTCCGCATATCCGCCGCATTACAGCACTCCTTCGCCTCGTCAATGACCGATTCAATAACGCTGCTGTTGGTCTTATAGGCAGCAAACGAGTCCATGCCGTATCCGGTTTTTTCACGGAACGCTACCAGATCGCCCAGCAGCGGCAGCATTGCCGGATAGGTATCCAGTCCGAAATTTTCCACCACGAAAGAAAAGTCTTCAATGCTGTAATCTGGTACAGAAGGCGTATGGAACAGGGCATGCATGGCAGAAGCTGCAAAAAGTGATGCACTGATGTCCGGCAGGACGTTCTGTGCCTCATCAAATACTGCCATGATCTCTGTGCTGAGATACTCAGAGTCCAGAAGCGGACTGTGAAACGCATAGGCAAATGCTGCATCTGCCGCTCTGATCGCCTGTCCCACATAGACAGTAGTGCCGTCCTCTGTGTTCCGCACGATTTCGGAATCCTTTGTCAGCATTGCCGCACTGTTGAGATACGTGAGCAGGCAGTGCAGCTGTTCCGGCTGGAAGTGCAGAGCCTTGCTGATAACCGCACTGTCATCAATTCCCAGAGCTTCAAAACCAGCGGTATCCGTGTAGGAATCATACGCTGTTTGCAGAGATTCTTCCGGCTCAGAGCCTTCTTCGAAGCCATCATCTGCATCGTTGTCTGCATCCATGGCATTCGTCTGTCTTTCGGCTTCTTCCAATGCTGCCTTTCTGTCCGCAAGATTTTGCAGCATTACCTGTTTCCGTTCGCAGTCGCTGGAGAGCCCGACATATTTTTCCGCATTCTCATAGTCACCGGTTTCAAAATACAGTTCTGCCAGTTCGATATAAATACAAGTGTTCCGTATCGTGTAGCGTTCTGTAATTTTATTTCGCTTGACAATATCCAGCCAGTCCAGCAGTTCGCTGATCGCGGAAGGATAGTCTTTGATTTCCCGATAACAGCGTCCCTTCCCCTGCAAGTAATGCAGGATCTTGCCGTGCTCGCCGGGGTCGCACTGTTCCATCAGGCGATTCAGGATCCGGATCGTTTCTGCATATTGGTGTGTTTTCATATAATACTGCTGAAGTGCTTCCAGTGCTTTTAACGCCTTTACTTCCCGATCCGCATATTTTTCCACAAACACACGAAGTTCGTTCAGATACCCCAATTCTTCATTTTCATTGTTCATACGTAAATAACACATGATGATCGCTGTAAAAGCATCTTCCCAGCAATCTTTATCCATATAAGTCTTGCAGACCTCGACCACCTTGGAATACGCTTTTTTTGCCGTCCAATGGCTTATGGCGGCACTCAGCTGCTTTCCGTCCTCACTTTTTTCCAAGGGCTCTTCAGAAGCAGGTGCAGATGTTTCCTTCTCTGCCGCTGCTGCCTTGAAAATAGAAGCTGACAGGGGCAGATCTGCTGATGCTGCGGCTGGCGTTTCTGCCGCAGCTTCAACTGCGGCATTCCACTGTGCTGACGGCAAGTAAAACGATGCTGTTCCGCGTTTAATGGATACCGCCAGATAATTTTTGCCGCTTTTCAGCAGCTGGAACTTTACCGGAATAGGAGTCATTGTTCTTTTGTTGATCTTCCGGACTTCTTTCTGAAGCGATTTATCTGTAATATTCTTGACATCAAACGAATACTTTTCTTCGCTGGGTCCCTGAATTTTTCCCTTTTCCTCGAAATAATTGTAAGAAATGATATAGCCAGTGTGTGTCTTGGTGAGATCCGGCTCATCATTTGCAGGCGGTGTTTCCGGCATGTCCACAGATTCCGGTTCGGTTTCCAAGCCGGATTTCAGAGAGTTGCTCTGCAATTTGGTGATTTTTTTCCGCACCGCATTCCCCGGGAACAGATACCGCAGACTTTCCAGCAGTGCCTGCATATCCTGCAGTTCTGCCGTGGTCTTTCCATGATCTACGCCAATGGAACGAATGATGCGGTTCAAAGCTGCCCTGCTGCTTTCTTCCACAGCATGTTCTAATGCATAGGTGATACCGGAGATGTCTGCCAACTGCACAGAGGACTTTTGCAGCACCTCTGCGGCTTCTTCTTTGCCAAGTGCATTGTCCTCAGAAAGAAACAACGCAGCAAAAGCGGCAGCAAGGAGAGCGTATTCCCGTTCTTCTTTTTTCTGTGCCCCCTGATATGCCGCACAGTAGGCATACCGCAGATTACCGGCATAGAACAGCGATTCTGCTGCCATATCATAGTCTTCACAGACTAGTTGCAGCAAGCCCAGAAAAAAATTGACACGAGGATTATAATCCCACTCATTTTCTTCGATCACATTCCACGCCAGCTGAACTGCCTCCTGACACTTCGAAGTTTCATGACTTTGCAGATAATTCAGATACTTATTATATCCTGTTGTCAGAGCTTTTTTCTCTTGGGATTCCATAGCTTTAAACGCCTGTGTTACAGCTTCTTTATCGCATGGAATCTGCATGTTTTCAAAACCAGATACTGGTTTTTGTTTTGGAGCCGCTGGTGCCGGAACCGCTGCCGGCTGTACCGGTGCTGCTTGCAAAACAGGATCAGCTGCTGGTTTTGGCTGTGGCATGCCGGCTTGTGTACATTCCTCCAGTATGCCGATCTGATCGTACCGCAGCGTGGCTGTTGATGTGATCTGTACCGAAAGAGCGTCTTTTCCGTCATTTTCCATGACAACGCCCTCAATGATCTGTCCGGATTTGTGTACAAGTCGAACATGACTGCCTATGGGCAATGCGGCTAGTTTTTGGTCTAATAAATTCATTGGTTGTACCTCCTGTAAGTATGCCGGTATAAATTTTGTTTTTGCCGGCATGATGGAAATACTATCCTATAGATAGCATAGTATTATTATACATCTGTTTTGCCCAAATTGCAACATAGAATTGTAAAACTTGATGCTTTTTCACATTTTATCCATGACGCAACAGTTCTTTGGCAAATAAAGGTGAATATAGTTCTCCGTTGCCGTTGACAAGAAAAATTCCAGAACCCCTTGACAAGTTCCGTTCTGTCATGTATAATAGCATATGTAACCTATCAAAACTATAGGAATTAGAAAATTCAGATGTATACTAATCTGCCGACAGGCTTTCGAACACAAAACACAGAGAGGAGCAAATCTCATGGAAAAACACACTTTCGGAAATGAATACGGCTTTCAGACCAGAGCTGTTCATACAGGAAACGACATCGATGCGGAAACCGGAGCGATCAAGCGTCCGATCACCATGGCAAACAGCTATGCCCTGCCCTATGACCCCAGCGATCTGAACTGGAGCAGTGCAGGCAAAAATCTGTACACCCGAAACGGCGGCTCTAACCAGCAGTATTTACAGGAAAAGCTGGCTTCGCTGGAGGGTGGTGAGGACTGCGTTGTGCTGGCAAGCGGCGTGGCAGCACTGTCCGGCTTGTTCTTCGCCCTGCTGGAAAGCGGCGATCATGTGGTATTCTCCAGTGTGACCTATATTGCCGTATACCGCCTGCTGAACGAACTGCTGAAAAACAAGTTCCACGTGGACACGACCATTGTGGACACCTCTGATCTGGAAGCTGTGAAAAAGGCGATTCGTCCCAACACCAAGCTGGTACACATCGAAACGCCGGGCAATCCCACGCTGACGATCTCGGACATTCGTGCCATTGCAGACATTGCCCACGAAAACGGTGCTCTGCTGTCGGTGGACAACACCTTTGCTTCGCCCTATAACCAGCGACCTATTGAACTGGGAGCCGATTTCACCGTGGAAAGCCTGACGAAATATATCAACGGGCACGGAGATGCCATGGGCGGTGCGATCATTGGCAAAAAGAAATATCTGGACATCATCCGGACACAATCGCAGGTGAATCTGGGTGCGACGATCAGCCCGTTTAACGCATGGCTCATCATGCGTGGTGCAGTTACCCTGCCCCTGCGGATGCGGCAGCACAATGCCAACGCATTGCAGGTGGCAAAGTATCTTCAGACGGTAAAGGGTGTCCGCTTTGTGGCATACCCCGGACTGGAAACTCACAAGGGACACGAGATCGCCGCAGAACAGATGCACGGCGGTTTCGGCGGCGTGCTGTCCTTTGGGCTGCATGCCGATCACGACACCTATAACCGTTTTGTCAGCCACCTGAAGGTGATTACCTCGGCGGTTTCGCTGGGACATGACGAGAGCCTGATCGTCTTTCTGGGTGAAAATGACGAACGGCAGTATCTGTATCCCGAGGAATTCCACGGCGGATTTTTCCGGTTCAGCGTGGGCATTGAGGACACGGAAGATATTATCGCCGATCTGGAACAGGCATTTGCAAAGGAGGGACTGCTGTAATGGCGTTGCACGCATTTTCCAGAACGGAACTGCTGGTGGGAAAGCCGGCAATGGAACGGCTGGCACAGGCACGGGTGGCAGTGTTCGGCATCGGCGGTGTAGGCGGCTATACCGTAGAGGCTCTGGCCCGTAGCGGCGTGGGAGCACTGGATCTCATTGATGACGACCGCGTGTGTCTGACCAACATCAACCGGCAGATCTATGCAACCCGAAAGACGGTGGGGAAATACAAGGTCGAGGTGGCGAAAGAACGCATTCTCCAGATCAATCCGGTTTGTCAGGTAGAAACCCACTGTGCCTTTTACATGCCGGACACTGCCGCACAGTTTGATTTCCGCCAGTACGATTATGTGATAGATGCCATTGACACCGTCACCGGCAAGCTGGAAATGATAGAGCAGGCGTATCGTGCCGGCACGCCGATCATCAGTTCCATGGGAGCCGGCAACAAAATGGATCCCACTGCCTTTGAAGTGGCAGACATTTACGAAACCTCTGTCTGCCCGCTGGCAAAGGTCATGCGGCACGAACTGCGAAAGCGTGGGATTCCCAAGCTAAAAGTGGTCTACTCCAAGGAAAAACCCATTGCCCCGAAAGAGGACATGGCAAACAGCTGTAAGACCCATTGCATCTGTCCGCCGGGCACTGCCCGCAAGTGTACCCAGCGGCGGCAGGTCCCCGGCAGCAATGCCTTTGTCCCGTCGGTGGTAGGGCTGATCATTGCCGGAGAAGTGGTGAAAGATCTGATCGGAGAGATCGAGTAAGGGCAGCAGTGCACAAAACAAGCTGCTCTCCTTGACGATATGCAAAAGAAGGCTGTACACTTTAAAATCGTGTACAGCCTTCTTTTTGTCAATTGGTGTTGTTCAAGAATTTTGTTGCAGATTTCCCTAGTGTTCCCCCACACAAAACAAAACACGCAGTTCCGAAAAATCTTCGAAACTGCGTGTTGATTCTGGTCTGAGTGACCCGACTTGAACGGGCGGCCTCTACCACCCCAAGGTAGCACGCTACCAACTGCGCCACACCCAGATAAAGTGCTTTCTGCACACCAGCATAAATAATTATAGCATGTTTTTTCTGGGTTGTCAATGATTGCGTAGAAAACTATTTGTGATATGGATAAATCAGCAAACAAAATGTATTCCTGAAAATGAATCTGCCGTTCCGCACGGTCGCCACTCCTTATTATTGCGAAACCGCAGTCTGTTTTCGCCGCCATTTTCCCGTGCGGTATTCCAGAAACGAAATCAGCCAGTTGCAGAACCAGCCGATAGGCACGGCACACCACACCATAAAAATGCCAAACCGCGGAGCCATTGTCACAGCAACGATCACGCGAATGCTAAGGTTCACCAGATTGGCGACCGTGAACATTTTCATATCCCCAGCCCCACGCAGCAAGCCGTCCACTGCCATTTTGAAACCGACGAAACAGAAGAACCACCCCATAAAGGTGAGGTAGCCCTCGCCTACGGAGAACGCGGTTTCTGTGCCGTCTGCTCCCAGAAACAGAGCGACCAGCGGGCGTTCCAGCAGTTCCACGCAAACGCAGATCAGGACAGCACTGCAAAGTACCATGCGGTTCGTGGCGTGATACCCTTTTACCACTCGTTCTTCCTGTCCGGCACCCAGATTCTGGGCAGTGTAGGAGGAGAGGGCGTTGCCGAACGCCGCCATGGGCACAATGCAAATGGACTCCACCCGCATTGCCGCCGAAAATCCAGCCAATGCCTCGGAACCGAAGCTGTTTATCACCGACTGCACCAGCATCATGCCAATGGAAACGGTGGACTGCTGTAAAATGGAGGGCAGGGCAATGCGTGTCATTTGCAGCAGTTCCGTGTGACTGAAGATGCCGGTTTTTCCGCTGGGGAAACGCTTCAGTTCCCGCAGCAGCACGAGAAAGGAAAGCACTGCCGAAATGCCCTGTGCGATCAGCGTTGCCCATGCCACACCGGTTACGCCCATGTTTGCCTTTGTGACAAGCACCATGTCCAGCACCACGTTGAACACCGAGGAAAAGATCAGGAAATATAAGGGGATACGGGATTTTCCCAGTGCATTGAACATGGAGGAGAACACGTTGTATAAAAACAAAAACGGCAGCCCTGCGAAGTAGATGTTCAGATAGTCCACTGCCATGTCCAGCACATCTGCCGGCGTTTGGAGGACTTCCATGATCTGTCGGCTCAATGCCAGTCCGAAACCGCCAAGCAGAATGCTGACTCCCAGAAATGCCAGACAGGCGGTGTAAACTGCCAGCTTCATGCGGGGGAATTCTTTTGATCCGAAGTAACGGCTCACCACCACCGAAGCCCCGATGCCGCCGCCAATGGCAATGCAGATGAAAATGTTGGTCAAGGCGTAGGAGGCTCCCACTGCCGCCAGAGCCTGTTCTCCTACGTATCTTCCCACAATGGCAGAATCCATCAAGGTGTATGTCTGCTGGAACAGATTCCCCAGAATCATCGGCAGGGCGAACACCAGCAGTGCCCGAAACGGTTTCTGCCGAATCAGATAGTCGTTTCCCATGATGCCATACTACGGAAACGCCGGAAGCTTTTATGTACAAGCTTTATGCAGCGTTTCCTTGCTCCTTGTCAAAAATTTAGAGTGTGTTCCCATAAAATGCTTTTGCCGAAAAGACGTGCATTTCATTTTTATGGGAACGTACTCTATAGTATAGGACGATCTCCGTGGAAAAGTCAACCACTTCCTGTGAATAAAAAACGACAAGGGAAATGAGTTGTTGTTATTTGATATTCCTACGATGACACTTCATACGACGAAAAAACCGGCAGCACGTCAGGAAACTTCCTGTTCCGTACTGCCGGTATTTGCCTTAGCTATTCCTTCAAATACGCAATCGAATCGGTGTAATACGTATTGTTATAGATGTCCTCCAGCACGTAATAAATAAAGGTATCCCCCAGTTGCTCTGCTGCATCTGCATAGCCAACTTCCAGACTGTCCTGCACGGTGAAAATCTCATCGTCCAGCGTCATCGTTTCCACATAGTTGAGATCCTCGTCGTAGATGTCATAGTACACCTGAAACGTGTCCCCGTCACAGATGTCATACAACCCCTTGGCTGCCACGCTGTCCGTATACACCGGACGAACGCCGGCAGCATATCCCGACGGGTGCTCCGTATCCCAGACAAGCACGATTTCCGCATCGATACCGTTATAGACACACGGCACAGAACCGCAGGTGAAAAAGCTGTCCCCGTCACTGGTATAGGACTCGTGGAAAAACGGCACGACCTGTCCGTCCAGTGCCACCCATGTCTGGTCGTATTCCACGATCAGATTGCCGTAGTCGTCGAACTCGCAGTAATCGTCCAGCCCCATGTCCACATAGAATCCGTCATAGACGGCAAACATCTGCATTGCGGCATCATTGACGATCTCCCAGTCTTCTTCCGAAAGCTCCAGCACACACCTGCCGTCCACCTCCGTGGTTTCCAGCAGGCTCAGGTCTGCACTATAGGTTTCGTAGTAGGATTCGTCATAGCCGGCATCAGCATCGAACCACTGAAAGCCGCTGTATTCGCTGGCAGCTGCGTGATTCTGGGTATTGGAAAAACCGGAAACAGAGATCTGTCCACCTGCCATAACATTGGCAAACTGCTCCAGAAACGCCGGATATGCATCATCATACCCCAAAGTCTGATACATCTCCTCCAGCATATCCAGTGCGGACAAATCATAATATGGGAACAAAATGGATAACCCGTTGTCCCCGCTGCCGTTCTCCGTTTCCCGATAATATACAACACAGTCGGAAACTGCCTGTTCCAGCTGGTCTGCCGTTTCGCTCTGGCTGTGCTGTGCATAGTCCAGCAGATCGATGTGATCCAGTTCTGACTGATACACCGCACGGGTATTGCTGCGACTCTGGGAGATCCGGCGGTACTCCCCTGCGGAAAGCTGCTGCACTGCATCATCGGAGAACTGGCTCAATGCCGGCAGCAGCTTCTGTGTCACCTGCTGCAAATCAAACATGCCCAGCGTGGAATACATACTGGGCGAATCCCAGCCGCTTTCTGTGATATAGTCGTCAATGATCTGCCGCCCGTAACGTTTCGGCGGAATCCCACAGTTTTCCGAAAGCTTTCCGATCCAGTCGGTATAGTACCAGCCGCACCCCGGCTCCGGCTCTTCGGAGGCAATCAGATAATCGGCATACGGTGCCGCCATCAGGCAGGTTTCAAAGTTCGCCATCAGGCAGGCATCAAACCCCAGCATATCCAGATGCACACTGGCATCGCCCAGAGCACGGGACATTTCCGTCAGGCTCATGCTGTCGCCGCCGAAATTTTCGTCATAGCCATAGCCGCCAACCACACCACCGCCGTGGTCCCACAGCACCAGCCCGTAGTGATCGGCAGCGTAATTGCTGCTGCAATATTGGATAAAGTCGGTCAGTGTAGCACTGTCTGCCATGTTCTGCATGCCCAGACTGTCGTCCACTAATTCCAGACCGTCCTCTGTCACCTGATACCGCTGGCAGCGGTCATCTGCAACTACCGTATTTTGCCATTCTGCTGTGCCGCCAGTCTGCACGATCACATTCAGGTTGCCGGCGGTATAGCCATACATGATCTCGTTGAGGTCTTCCGTGGCAAATCCGCACTCGGATTCCAGATCGGAAGCACACATGTACAGCATCAGGGTATAGGTATCCGAAGCATTCCCCTGTTCCTCCAGCGGAATATCTTCTTCCCAGTCCAGACAGCCGACTGTCACTAAGCTCAGTACTGCCGCCATGCAGACTGCGGCACATTTTCGCAAAAATACCGGCATAAACAGTTCCTTTCGTCATTTCTCATTTTTTCATTTTCGGCAATACCGCACAAAGATTGTGCGACAGATGCGTCGTCAAATTTTTCGTCAGATGAAACAAAAAGCGGAGTGAATACTTGATGTATTCACGAGCATTTTTGTGAAATATGACGGGAAATTTGCAAGCAGATGGCGTGCAAAGTCGCCAGACGCTCTTTGTGTGGTATTGCCTTTCAAAAAAAGCAGAGATAAAAATCTCTGCTTTTTACAGCGGCTTTGTGAGCCTGTATCATTCCAATATGAACAGTTGAAAGGCACAGGGGAACAATGCCTTTGTTGCCTTGTGCTTATACCAGTTCGCTGCCGTCCTTGGCTGTCAGTTTTCCGGTAATGATCAGAATCAGATCAATAAGCCACCAGATTCCGAAACCGCCTGCTGTGATCAGCTTCAGGATACCCAAACCGGTATATCCCAAATAAAAACGATCCACGCCCAGTTCTCCCAGAAGAATCGAGAGAATAATTGCTGTAGTTTTGCTTTTCATGGTCATAATCTCCTTTCGTCCCATGTCGTTCCAGTCTGCCATTGGAACAGTATTATAATTATATAGTTTTAGGGCAACACTGTACAAAACTTGTGCATAAGATGCGTCATCAGATTTTTCGGCAGATTGCATGCCAAACCATCAGACAAACTTCAGGCAACACCGCACAAAGCCTGTGCGGCAGTGCTGCCTTTATACAGTGTTTCCTTTACACACTTTATTCTGCGGATTCTTCCAGACCCATTGCCGAATACAGATACTCTACCACGGCATTGGCATCTTCTTCCGATACCTGTGTATATACGATGCTCTCGCCGTCGCTGGTCAGCTGCAGTTCCGAGCCATCTTCCGAAATATCCCAGCCAAAGCTTGCCAGAAGATTGTAATTCTCATCGTAGGCATTCAGAGTATCATAATCCATGCTCCACAGGAACGAGCCCTGATCCAGTGTGCCGTCCTGACTAAGTTCAATGATCTCCAGCGTGTCGCTGCTCATAGAAATAGCAGATGCACTGGTGTCATCGGTGCCTACCCAGTAAGTACCCTGCAAGTATTCCTGTACCTTTGCGGCAGTTGCCATTTCCTGCATTGCAGTTGCTGCATCAGAAAAGCTGTAGTTATCTGCCTGTGCCATGATGACATTGTTGTTGAGGATCATCACGTCATTTTCCATATCATAGCTCCACGGAATGGAAGCGATCTGGTTGGTCAGTTCTGCATCATCGAAAATATAAATGGTAGGGTCACCTGCGGTAACACCCCAATAACCGGAAGCAGAAGAACCGTCATCTGCTTCAAATACGATCTCTTCTTCATTGAAGCCCATAGCATAGCAGTTATATTCTGTATCCATGCCCAGCCAGAGAGTACCTGCCAGTGCATCGGCATACGCTGCGGTTTCATCGTCCACACTGCCGCTTTCTGCATCATCTTCTGCAAGTTCATCTACTTCTGCATCATCTGCTGCATCAGCAGCTTCTTCAGTTTCCGCAGCAGAGGTTTCCGCCTTGGAGGAAGATGTTTCTTCCGAGCCGCAGCCGGTTGCCAGTGCGGCAGTTCCGAGCATTGCCATCGCAGTCAGCCATGCTAACATTTTTCTCAGTTTCATTAATTCTAACTCCTTTTCAGCCTCAGCAGAACACGCTTTCATCTGTCCTGCTCTGATTTCTATTCCAGCACTGCTTTCGAAAAGCACCGCTGTTGATGATATAATTATACTGGATTTTTCACAATTATGCAATACGATTTACGCAAAACGCAGTTTTTCTTCATGAAACGCAAAAAAATCCCTAGACATTCCATGAAAAATATGCTATAATGTAATCTGTATTCGTATGCCTATTCAAAAATCTACAATGCAACGGAGGTGATTTTTGCATATGAATATTGCACTTGTCGATGACTCTGCCGCAGACCGCAACAGTCTGAAATTATATCTGCACGTCTACCTGAAAAAACACCGCATCACCGCGGAACTGGAAGAATTCACCTGTGCTGAAGAATATCTGGAAGCCGCACAGCACCGGACTTTCGATGTGGTTTTTCTGGACATCTATATGAAGCAAAAGACCGGCATGGACGTTGCCAGGGAACTGTTCGCCGCCGGCAGCCGCACAAAACTGATCTTTCTCTCCAGCAGCACCGACTTTCTCCGGCAAAGCTATTCCGTGCGGGCGGTGTACTATCTGGTAAAGCCCATTGTGCCGGAGGAATTCGAACAGGCAATGCAGTTTCTGGAACTACAGCCGGATTATGCTGTGCCATTTCTGGAAATTGTACAAGAAAATGTCCCCCGCAGCATTCCCACCGAAAAGATCCTTTATATTGATGTACAGGGACACACGACGGTGATCCACACGGAAACGGAATGCATCTCTCTTGCTGTTTCCTTCGGAAAGCTGACGGCATCGCTGGAGGCTGACGAACGCTTTCTCCCCTGTATCCGCGGCATTCTCGTAAACATGCAGCACATTCAGGACATGGACGGCAATCTGTTCCGGCTCTCCAACGGCGAAACGCTGCCGATCAATATCCGCAACAAGAAAAAAATCGGCGAACTCTGGCGTACCTATCTCTACGACCAAATGGCAAAGGAGGATTGATGCTTTGATGTGTGCTTCAAAACGTTTCGGCAAATTTGCCGTGCTTTTCCTTTTTCTGCTAACCTGCCTCGGCAGCAGCATTCCGGTTTCAGCTGAAGCGGAGGAAGAACCGGAGGTTCTCACCGCGATCGCTTCTGCCGACGTATTTTTCAGCGGCTTTCTCATTGCCGAAGGGGATACTCTCGAACTGGAAGAATCTCAGTATTATCTGGAAGATGCGGTTTCCTATCTGATCGCTTATAATGAGAACGGCGGCGAAGCCCTGCTTCTGGCGGAGATCTCCGGCTGGGAAGCGGTGGACATTCAGACTGCGGGAAGCTATACCGTTACTGTGCATCTGTGCATTGACGATTCCGACAGAGATGCTGCAAACTATGTGCTTGCTCCGGAGTTGGAGAACATTTCCATTCCGGTCTGCATCAGCCAGCCGGAAGCATTTGACCTGTTCTGTGCACGCACCACAGCGGAGAGCCACGTCATTTACTGCCTGCCGGAGCTCCATGAGGGCGACAGCGTTTATGCCTATTCCAGCGAGCAGCCCTGTGACGATGCTGAGCTGGACGACTGTACATGGACATTGTGCGACAACGAAATGGCATCGATTTGCCAGAACGGCTTTTTCATTCATCGAAATCGTCTGCCGGAAAAGTGGTACACCTATTTTTATGTGCAGACCGAAGATACCCGTTCGCAGTACATCGGCATTTTCGAAGACGGCAGTCAGACCAAGGTGATCTCCATAGGCGGCGATCGGGACGGCAGCGACAATGTGGCTTCTCCTACGCCGGCGGTTTCCCAGCCGGCTCCTGCGGCTCCGGAAGCTGCACCGACAGAAACACGATCTGCCGCTTCCACCACCACACAAACACAGGCGGCTCAGATCAAGGCACCGGCAGCTGTGCCTGCCGCAGCAGAGGAAAATGACAACGCCGGTTCGCCGCGGGAAGAACACAAGAAAAAGGCATATTCTGTCAACCGCACCCCTGCGGAAACTGCCGCTGCCCAGACCACAGCTGCTTCTGCTACTTCCGAAGCCAGCACCGCCCAGAGCAAGACAACTGCTGCAGCTCCCATGCTGGAATACTCGGACAGCGATCGGGATACCATTTCCGGATACCGGCTGCAGTGCATGTTCGAACAAAGCGGCAATGCGGTATTCTCCAAAAACGGCGTTACTCTTTCCATTCCGCAGGGAGCATTCCCCTATACCGACGCCGACACCGTCACTGTTTCGATCACACCAAAAGAGGACGGCAACTACGCCGTACAAGTCACCGTAAATGACGAAAATGTTTCCCTGCAAAAAGAAGTGACATTGTGGTTTCCGGAATCGCTCTTTTCCAAAGATGCCGAACCAGCACTGGAAGTCAACGGAGCCGCACAGCTGTTGGAATACGATGCAGACAGCCACGCTTACCGCATGGATACCAGTTATCTGGGAATCTTCTCCATTCCGGCAGCAGAGGCAGAGCATAATGCTCCGTACTGGATTTTCTGGCTGGCAGGCGGAATCGCTGCGACAGGACTGGGCATCTTTCTGTTCCTGCGGCTAAGGAATCAAAAACGATGAACCGGCAGAATCGCAGGCAGATGCTCCGGTTATATCTGGGCATGCTGCTGTCCGTGCTTCTGGCATCGCTGTTTTTCAGCGGGCTGTACCGTTTCAACAACAAATATACGCAGCATACCACTCAGCCCATCAACGGACTGCTGATCCTTTCCGAAGCGGACATGGAACAGCACCCCAGCCGTTATCTGTGGCATGACTGGGCATATTATCCCAATGTGCTGCTGACACCGGCAGACTTTCAGGACGGCGACCCAGACCGGTATATGACCTATGTCAATCTCCAGTCCGGAAACCGCATGGATCTCTCCGGACAGAGCGGCCAGACACAGCTTGGCTGCGGCACTTATCTGCTCCGCATTCAGGTGCCCAGTACCCGCATCAGTTATTCTCTGGGTATGCCGGAAGTATTTTCAGCATACCAGCTGTATATCAACGGCGATCCGGCTCTGTCTATCGGAAATCCCGACCCAGACCACTATCGGGACGCGACCGGCAGCCGGCTGGTCAGTTTTTTTCCGGACGAAAACGGCATGATCACCATACTGATCGCTGTCAATAATCAGTCCTATTTCTACAGCGGCATGACTTTTCCGCCAGCGTTCGGTACACCGCAGGCATTGAATTACACCCGTGGAATCCGGCTGGGGCTGCGGCTCTGTACGATTTTCACATTTCAGGTTGCCATTCTCATCTGCGGGTACTTCTGGCTTCGGACACGCCACAAAAATACTGCCCTTCTGGCACTGCTCTGTCTGCTGATGATCGGATGGACAGTGTATCCCCTGCTACACACGCTCTTTCTGCTGCCGGTGTTTCCCACTTACTGGCTGGAAACGCTGTGCTGCTACGGAACACTGACTCTGCTGCTCTATCTGCACAATCAGGTCTGCGGCATTGCTGCCACGGCTTCCCGCATCAGCTGCGGCGTTGCTGTGGGGATCTGCGTTGGCGTTTCGGTGTATTTTTTCGGTGCAGCCAGCATACCGGACTGGGGCATTGCCGCTGTTTCCCGACTTCTTGCCGGATATAAGCTACTGCTTTCGGCGTATCTGATCTTCACAGCATTCCTGACCGCCCGCAAAAGCGAAAAGAATCATCGGCTTTTCTATGTATCCCTCTTTTTCGGCTGTGCCTGCCTCTGGGATCGTATCTATCCGGCATACGACCCGATCTTTGGCGGATGGTTTCTGGAATGGGTCTGCACGGTGCTGATCTACATGCTGGCTACGATGCTATGGAAATTTTTAGCAGAAAGTTACACCCAGAACCGCCTGCTCCAGCAGCAGAACCACAATGCTGAAAAGCAGCTGATCATGCAGACCAACTACACCTTCCAGCTGCGGGAACAGGTCGAGATCCGCCGGCGGTTTGTCCACGATTTCCGCCACCATCTCCGCACACTGCACACGCTGGCAGAACAAACCGGCGATCAGGTGATTCTGGAGTATCTGGACTCTGTGGGCGAATACAGCAGCGGATCTGGAAAAATCATGGAAACCTATTGCGGCAGACCGGCAGTAGATGCCCTGCTGTTCTACTATGACAATCTGGCGGAGATCCGGCACATTGACCTGTCCCTGCAATTTCAGATTCCGGAACCGTTTTCCATGACCGACGTAGAACTGTGCACCCTGCTGGGAAACCTGCTGGAAAACGCCGTAGAAGCGTGTCTGCGAATGCCGCCGGAAGCAACAAAACGAATTCGGCTGAAAACTGCCTGCAAGCCTGCATTCTGGTATATGGTGATCGAAAACACCTACGACGGTATGCTTGCACCAAAGGAACAGCAGGGCTTTTTTACCCGAAAGAACAACAACGAATACCACGGCATCGGGCTTTCCTCTGCCATGCACCTTGTGGAAAAGCACAAGGGCACACTGGACGTACAGCCCAGTGCAGAATTGTTTCGGGTGGGAATCATGATTCCTATAGAAAAATAAAAAGCAGCACCGTAACGGTGACTGCTTTGTCGAAAAGCGTGTTTTGTGTGGGCAGAACACGCTTTTTTAGTATTCGATTCATTCGTTTTTCCATTGACTTTTGCATATTTTTATGATATAATCAAATTGTCAAAAGAAAGCGAAAACGTATAGACACACTTCCAAGCAGGTATACTATCTGTAGGAGGTGCAGGACATTGAAGGAGGAAAAGCATATGCTGTCTATTTTTGCAAAACCGGTTTCTTGTGCATTTGTTGTCGCTCCTGAAAAAGCAGAAGCGTTTTTACATGAGAAATCCGATCCGAAAACAAAGGAAAAAATATTAAAACGTGCCAAAAAACTAGAGGAACAGATGAAGAAAAATGCAGAAAACAATCCTGTACGGGAACCAAATTCAAATCAGTGAACCACTTCTTATTACAGAGGAGAACGCTTTTCTGACAGAAAAATTTGACTGTGGCAATGAGGTCATCAATCATTATCTCAAATCAGAAGCGAAAAAAGATACACAAGCTGTTTCTTTCCTGATTACTGATGAAAAAAAGAATGCTGTGATTGGATATTTTGCATTAAGCTGTTCCGGATTTATTATAGAATTTCGAGGACACCCAACCATTTATCCAGCAGTAGAAATCAAGATGTTTGCAGTAGATGAAGCATATCAGCATATTCCATATTCTGATGATCCGGAAGACGGAACGCTGAGTGATATAATATTTAATTTCGCAATTTCCAAAATCTATGATTTTACAGAAAAGTACTGTGGTGCGGATAAAGTCATTCTTTATGCTGTTCCAAAAGCAGTCAATTTTTATCGAAAAAATTTCTTCTCTGTATTTGAAACATTTATGTTAAAATCAGAAAGCAGATTTTTAGATGGCTGCATTCCGATGTATATGAACCTATAAAACCCGTTCTTAGCACACGCAAGAACGGGTTTTATTTTATCCTTCAAATCTCCGCAGAATCTCTGCACAGCAGAGTGCCGGCAGTGTTTCCGGCAGCAGCTGCAACGCCTCGTCTGCTGCCTGCCACAAACTTTCCCAGCCGGAAAAGCCCATGCCGATACCACACCCCAGCCAGCGATGCCACCAGATTTGTACTGATTCCAGTTCCGGCACTGCTGCCGCACGGTCTTCTATGGGGAGCATGTCCCGACAAAGGGGAATCGGGTTGCCGGTAAGCTGCCGCTGTACCAGCCGAAGCAGCAGCAGGGCAACGCCGGCTTTTCCCCGCAGATACGGTTCTGTAACGCCCAGCTGTTCCGTGATCCACGGGGACAAGGGTCCGTTTTCCGGATAAGCTGCCGCGAACTGCTCCGCCGCCTGTTCGAATAAAACTGCAACGTTCTGCATCTGTACACCTCCGTTTTTGTGCGTTAAGAAAACACTGCATAAAGCCGTCAGGCGGGCTTTATTCAGTGTTTCCTTAATTTTTGTGTTTTTATTATAGCATTTTCGCAGAGAGAAGTCAACGTACCTTGCACTTTTTCCGAAATTGTGTTATAATAAAACATATCGCGTGTTTCCAATCTATCAGGAGCAATGAAAGAAGTATATCATATATCATGAGTAAAGTTATTTATGAATTTCATAGGCAATACCGCACAAAGATTGTGCGGTATTGCCCTAAGGAAACACGCCCGAATCTACGGCAGCCTACACGCTGCCCTATCTCAGGAGGTCTTTTCATGGTACTTGCCATTGACATCGGCAACACCAATGTTGTCATCGGCGGCTTTCAGGAGCAGCAGATTTTATTTGTAGAACGGGTTTCTACCAATCAGAACGCCACATCTCTGGAGCTTGCCATTTCTATCAAAACAATTCTGGAAATCTATCAGATCCAGACCACAGAAATCGAGGGCTGCATCATTTCTTCCGTGGTGCCCTCCATTAACCATGCGGTTCGGAAAGCCGTGGAAAAAATTGCACACTGCCACGTGGTTCTGGTGGGACCGGGTGTCAAAACCGGCTTACAGATCGCCATTGACAATCCGGCACAGCTGGGCAGCGACCGCGTTGCCGATGCCGTGGCAGCACTTCACGAATACCAGCCGCCCATTGTCATCATCGATATGGGCACTGCCACAACGCTTTCCGTCATCGATGCCCAGCGGCGGCACATCGGCGGCATGATCGCTCCGGGCGTGGGCATCTCTATGAATGCTCTGACGGAAAAGACGGCACAGCTGCCGAAAATTTCCCTCGATCCGCCAAAGCGATGCATCGGCAGCAACACAGTAGAGTGCATGAAAAGCGGTATTCTCTACGGTGCCGCCGGCTGCATTGACGGACTGCTGGACCGCATTGAGGAGGAACTGGGCGAAACGCCTACATTTCTCGCCACCGGCGGGCTGTCGGAGTTTATCATTCCCCACTGCCGGCACAAGATCGTACTGGACAACCTGCTTCTGCTGAAAGGTTTGCAGCTGATCTATCAGAAGAATGTGGAAGCGTAACAGGAAAAGGCAGACAATGTGTATCCAACTTGAAAAAGGGAAACAAGTCGAGATTTAAGGAGATGAATCATCATGTTTTTCAAGAAAAATAAGAACAACGATTTTCTTAGTATCAAAATAGAGAAATTAATTGATTGGAATGAACCAAATGGAGAAGGATGCATTGTATCCGACAGAATAACAAAAGAAGGTTTTAAAGTAGGATATATGTATCGAGAAGTTCCAGATGAAGACAACCCAGATAGCGGATGGCGTTTTTTAGCAGGTGATGAAGATGAATCTTATATGAATGATTCAAGCAATCATCACGTGCTTTCCATCAATACAATATGTAATTATGACAGAGATATTATTCCTTATATTCATGCGGAAATAGGAAGTGTTTATATACGAACTGGAAGTAATACATTTGAAATTGATGATGGTAGCAAGCCGATATTCGTTGATAAGCAAAAGCGATAAATCCTAGCTTTTTCAAGAAACAACAAAGCATGTACTCTGAAACTCAAATGCTATAGCAAGGAGCTTAAAGAGGAAATACCGGAATATTTCTTTGAAACCATTCCCATTATTGAGAGAATGGACTGTAAAGTCATTGACTTGAAGAAATGCGAACAAGCTTTTCAAAAGTGGGGAAAACAAACGCCCACATTGGAAGAAATCCGCAGTGAACTGTTTTGATGAATGTTCTCATACCAGAATAAAAAACGGCTGCCGTGAGGAAATCCCCTCGGCAGTCCTTTTCTCTTTTTTATCATATTCCTCAACAATTACTGCTGCGGAAATACAACCTTACGATAAGTATCAAAGTGCATCCACTTGCTGAAGAATGCCTGATCCTGTCCGCCGGTTTGAGCATACTCGCTCAAAAATGCCTTTGCTTCCTCGGCGGAGTGTACCAGTACCTCAAAACCGCGTCCGTTGATGACCGGTACGTTGTCATAGGTGTACTCGCTTGCCGGCAGGATTGCCGTGATCTTCTTGTCACGGATCCGCACAGCCACGCCGTCACGGAGTACGATGCAGTCGAAGCTGTCCGGATAGTGGTAGCTGTCGCCGCTGGTGGGAATCTCGTCCCCTACTGTATAGGTCTGGCTCACCGGATTGTACTTCAACACGTTCAGGCTCTCGGTATCGTAGTAGAATTCCTCGAAGATGTCCCCTCTTGCCTTGAGGTCGCCGTACTGGAAGGAGTTGCGGTCGGCAGTGCTGCTGACCTTCTCACTGACAGCATCGACAACGCCGCAGGCAGAAGTCATATTCGTCACACGGTCGATCAGGATCAGTTCGCCCAGCACCTTGTGATTGGAGAACAGATCTGCCACAATGCCCTCTGTCAGCAGGATCTCGCAAACGGCAATGCCGTTCTTTTCCAGTGTGTCTGTTTCCTGATGTGCACCGGTGTTGACATCAATGGCATAATCCACCTTAGTCAGAATGCCGGGGATCAGCTTGGTTCCCAGCTTCACCAGATAGTCCTTGCCGATGCTCAGCGGTTCATCGTCCATCCACAGCAGAGAAACTGTCAGCTTCTTATATACTGCCACATCTGCGTCCTTGACGAAAACGCAGCCGCGGGAAACGTCCACTTCCTTGTCCAGCGAAATGGTGACCGGCTGTCCCTCAAAGGCTTCGTCCACAGACTGATCTGTCATCAGAATGCCCTTGACGGTAGCAGTTTCATTGCTGGGCAGCGTGGTGATCGAATCGCCTACGCGAACTGTACCGGCTTCGATTTGTCCCTGAAAACCACGGAAAGTGTGATCCGGACGGCATACACGCTGTACCGGCATATAGAAGCCCTTTTCGTGGCTGTCGGAGTGAATGTCCACGTTTTCCAGATATTCCAGAAGCGGCACACCGTCATACCACGGAATGTTCTCTGACTTCTTGGTCACATTGTCGCCCTCTGTTGCAGACAGCGGAATGATGTATACGTTTTCCAGTTCCAGCTCCTTGCGGAGTTCTGCGATCTGTGCTTCGATCTCGCGGAACCGTGCTTCGCTGTAGCCCACCAAGTCCATCTTGTTTACCGCAAAGACAAAATAGCGGATACCCATCAGCTTGCAGATTCGGGCATGCCGTCTGGTCTGCACCAGCACACCCTGCGAAGCGTCAACCAGAATTACAGACAAGTCAGCGAAAGATGCACCTACCGCCATGTTTCTGGTGTATTCTTCATGTCCGGGGGTGTCTGCAACGATAAAGCTGCGGTTGTCGGTGGTGAAGTACCGGTATGCCACGTCAATGGTGATACCCTGTTCCCGTTCTGCCATCAGACCGTCCAGCAGCAGGGAGTAGTCAATGGCACCGCTGCGGCTGCCCACCTTGCTGTCCAGTTCCAGTGTCTTTTCCTGGTCTGCGTACAGCAGCTTTGCATCATAGAGAATATGTCCGATCAGCGTGGATTTTCCGTCGTCTACGCTGCCGCATGTGATAAATTTCAATAAACCCTTCATTAGAAGTATCCCTCCCGCTTTCTGCGTTCCATGCTGCCGGCTGCCTCGTTATCGATAACTCTGGAGGTTCGCTCCGAAGAAACGGAACTCAGGGTTTCATCAATGATCTCGTCCAGCGTGGTAGCTGTTGATTCAATACCGCCGGTCAGCGGATAGCAGCCGAGGGTACGGAACCGAATGGATTTATACTCCGGCTTTTCGCCCGGCTTCAGCGGCAGACGGTCGTCATCTACCATAATGATATTGCCGTCCCGATAAACGACCGGACGTTCTGCTGCAAAATACAGCGGCACGATGTCGATGTTTTCCCGCTTGATATACTGCCAGATGTCCTTTTCCGTCCAGTTGGAGATCGGGAATACCCGCATGCTTTCGCCCTTTTTGATCTTGGTGTTGTACAGCTTCCACATTTCCGGACGCTGGTTCTTCGGGTCCCACGCCTGTGCTTCGTTCCGGAACGAGAAAATTCGTTCTTTCGCACGGGACTTTTCCTCGTCACGTCTGCCGCCGCCGAATGCTGCGGTAAAGCCGTACTTGGTCAGAGCCTGTTTCAGAGCCTGTGTCTTCATGATGTCGGTATAAGCTGCACCGTGGTCAAAGGGGTTGATGCCCTGCTTGACACCTTCTTCGTTGGTGTAGACCAGCATCTCAATGCCCAGCTTCTTGGCAGTTTCATCACGGAAACGGATCATGTCCTTGAACTTCCATGTGGTATCGATATGTAAGAACGGGAAAGGCGGCTTTTCCGGATAAAATGCTTTCATCGCCAGATGCAGCATTACGGAACTATCCTTGCCGATGGAGTACAGCATTACCGGCTTTTCGCATTCTGCCGCAACTTCTCGGATAATGTAGATTGCCTCTGCTTCCAGTTCGTCAAGATGTGACAATTCGTGCATAAGGTTTCCTCCTCAATATTGGTTCGACTGTTTGGTATGGATACGGATCTCACTGGTTTTTCCGTCGGGGTGATCGATGATCCAGCGTAGGACATCGCCCTCTTTTTCCGTGTGTACCAGACTGCCCATGCCGCCCATATCTGCTCCCAGATAAAAGCGAATGGCGTGTACTGCACACTCCTTCAGACAGGAGGTGCAGCCCCAGCAGTCTTTCGGGTACTTGATAAACGCTTTTCCGTCTGCATTCATGTGAATCAGACTGCCGGGGCAGACCATGCTGCATTTTCCGCAGCCGACACACTGCTTGGCGTTAATGGCAATGCTCATAGTTCTGTCCCTCCTCTACCAGATCGCGGAAAACGATTTCCAGCTTTCCGTTTTTCATGCGGGAATTGACGTATTTCTTCCAGTGTGCATCGTCCTTTTCCGGATAGTCCAGATTTTCGGCAAAACTGTGCCAGCGGGTTTCTTTTCTCGCCTTGAGGTGTGCGATCACGCTGCGGCACACCAGAAGCCGTTCCCGCAGTTCGTAAATATACATCAGTTCCTGATAATCCGCTGCATGCAGCTGGTCGGACAGTTCCGTCAGCCGTGCGATCTTGTCATCGGCAATGTCCAGTTCCTTTTCGTGGAACCGGTAATTGGTACCGATACCGCCGGCATAGGTGTCCATGACGGTCTGCATCGCATCTTCCAGCTGTTCCGTATCAAACAGCCCGCCGTCTGTTGTCAGAAAATGTGCTGCTTCTGCAAGGTGCTCCTGTACCGCCGTTTCTTCCGGCGGCACCGGCGTATGGGAACGTAGGAATTCCAGCATGGATTCTGCGGCAATTTCACCCTCCGCCAACGCACCGGTAACGTATTTCTGGGGACATCCGCCGGCAACATCTCCGGCGGCGTACAGCCCCTCTATCGTGGTGGCACGCTTGGTGTCCACCCAGTAGCCGCTGGCGGTATGACCGCCTACGATATACGGCTCTGTGCCCTCGATCTCCACATTCTGCTGAGAAGGTTTCCTGCCGTTCTCGATCCACTTCAGCGTCTGGGACGGTGCCATGTTCAGATAGGCTTTCATCAGGGAATCGTCCTGTTCCGGCGTGATGCCCTCTGTCCGCAGATAGCAGGGACCTCTGCCGGCAAGGTTCTCGCTGACTGTGCCGTAGACACGTTCCGAGGTGGTCAGCCCGTACTTGGTTTCATAGACCTCGCCCAGCGAATTCACCTGCTTGGCTCCCACGCCCTGTGCCAGTGTACCGGTAGGAGCAATGGTGTCCTTGCAACGCAGAGCAATGAACCGCATCTCAAAGGTGGTCATCTCTGCACCGGCACGAATGCCCATCGCGTAGCCTGCCCCCGTATTAAAAGGCGGATACCACATTTTGTGGCGGGAGAAGCCGGGGTGGTTGGGCTTATACAGACCAGCCGCACCGCCGGTGGCGATCATAACGGCATTGGCTTCAATGACATACATGGTGCCGTCCTGAATGTTGAAGCCGAATGCCCCCTGGATCCGGTTGTCTTTCACGAAGAAGTCCGTGATGTTGACGTGATTCTTAATCGTCACCTGCGGCAGAGCCTCTACAGCCTTTGCCAGGATCGGCTTCATGTTTTCGCCGTTGATCTTCAGATTGCGGTTGCCGCGTGCCACGTACTTTCCGTTTGCATCTTTGAGGATCACCAGCCCCAGACGTTCCATATGCTCGGTCACCTGATTGAGCCGTTCAGACATGGTGAGAAGCAGATCGCCGCGAACGATTCCGTCGGCATCTTTTCGGGCATAGTCCACATAATCCTGCGGCACTCTGCCCTCTGTAATATACGCATTCAGTGCATTGACACCGGCTGCCAGACAGCCGCTGCGTTTGATATGAGCCTTTTCACAGATCAGTACTTTTGCATCAGACTGATCTGCAATGGTCAGTGCCGCATAGCAACCGGCTGTGCCGCCGCCGATGATCAGTACATCTGTTTTGCAGCGTTCGATTTTCATTTCATCACCATCTTTATCCTCTGTTTTCCAACAGGTATTTTTCCGCAGAAGCCACACAGTTTGCACCGTCCGCCGCCGCTGTGATTACCTGCCGCAATGCCTTTGTCCGCACGTCCCCTGCGGCAAACAGTCCCTCTACAGAGGTCCTGCCGTCCTCTCCTGCCTGCACATAGCCGCTGCTGTCCAGTTCTGCAACGCCCTCCAGCAGGCTGGTATTCGGCACGCTGCCGATCGCCACAAACACACCGTCCAGCGAAAGTTCTTCCGGACTGCCGCCCTGCAGCAGCTTCAGGGTTTCCACCCGTTTTTCTCCGGTGATCTCCGTGGGAACGGCATTGGTCACCAGAACAATATTTTCAGTTTTCTGCACCGCTTCCTGCAATGCCGCATTGGCACGGAACGTATCCCGCCGATGCACCAGATACACGGTCTTTGCCATGCGGGAGAGATACAGTGCATCTTCCAGAGCCGTATCTCCGCCGCCGATCACAGCAACAACTTTGCCCTGATAAAATGCCCCGTCACAGGTGGCACAGTAGGAAACGCCTGCCAGCCTGCCGCCGGCAATTTCCAGCCGCCGGTAGGAAGTCCCTGCGGCGTAGATCACGCTTCTGGCTTGGAGCTCCGTGTGATCCTCCAGCGTTGCGGTGAAGTATCCGTCTTTCTTTTCCAGATGTGTAACATCATTCTCACAGAACAACGTCCCCAGTTCTGTGGCATGTTCCCGAAATTTTTCGCCCAGTTCATAGCCGCCGATGTGGGGCAGTCCGGGGTAATTATCCACCTGTTCTGTCACGGCGATCTGTCCGGCACCCATGGTATCCCGTTCGAGCACCAGTGTCTGTAATCTGGCACGGCTGGCATAGATCGCTGCCGTCAGTCCTGCCGGACCGCTGCCGATGATAATGATGTCATACATAGCTTACTCCTTGATCTGCAAGTCTTCCTTTTCTGCATCGGTGCCTTCGATATGGAACGAATTCAGCACCGGATTCTCCCGATCCATCAGGGAAAGAATCATATAGCTTGCCTTGCTGTCATATGCCAGCCGCTTATCTTCTTCCGACGGTCTGGACGGCGATTCGGGGTGAGAATGCCAGTTTCCCAGCGGCACCAGCCCATTGGCACGCATATCCTTGACTGCTGCCAGCTGTTCCTTGGGATCCAGACTGAAATGCTCATTGGAATGGTCAATGTTCGTCAGCAGGTACACCTTCCTGACGATCTTGTCCGTTCCCTGTACCTCGCCGGCGATCAAACCGCAGGCTTCGTCCGGAAGCTCTCTGGTCGCATGTGCCAGCATTTTTTCAAAATCTGCTTTGTTCAATTGAATCATAGTCCAACACCATCGCATTCTGCCTGTTCATAGTCGATCAGTTCGGTAATTGTGGGGTGTGTTCCGCAAACTGCACAGCCGGAAGTTTCAGACGGCAGCTTTACCTTGCGGAATTCCATTTTCAGTGCATCATAGGTCAGCAGATAGCCGGTCAGCAGGTTGCCGATACCCAGAATGTACTTGATCGCCTCCATTGCCTGCAAGCTGCCGATCACGCCGCCCATTGCACCAATGACACCAGCCTGTTTGCAGGTCGGTACTGCGTCCTTCGGAGGCGGGTTCTTGAATACGCAGCGATAGCAGGGACCTTCTCCCGGCACATAGGTCATCAGCTGACCCTGAAACCGGATAATACCGGCATGGGAGAACGGCTTCTTCGCCATAACGCAGGCATCGTTGATGAGGAACTTTGCCGGAAAGTTATCTGTGCCGTCAATGACGAAATCATAGTCCTTGATAAGATCCATGATGTTTTCGCTGGTGACGAATGTCCGGTAGGTGTTGACCTTGACATCAGGATTGATTGCCTCCATGGTTTCCTTGGCGGACTGTACCTTTGCCTTGCCCACATCAGCGGTGGCATGAATGATCTGCCGCTGGAGATTGGACAGGTCTACTTCGTCTGCATCTGCAATGCCGATCGTACCTACGCCTGCGGCAGCCAGATACATTGCAGCCGGAGCACCCAGACCGCCGGCACCAATGATCAGCACCTTGGCATTCAGCAGCTTCTTCTGTCCCTTGACACCGACTTCTTTCAGAATGATGTGGCGGGAGTAACGCTCGATCTGTTCGTTGGTAAATGCCATGTTACTGTCCACCTCCCATGAAATAGAGGAACTCTACATTGTCGCCGTCCTTGAGAACGGTCTGCTCGAATGTGCCGTTTTCTACGAATTCGTCGTTAATGGTGACGGTGACGTACTGCGGGGTTTCCACATTTTCGTCCACGATCAGCTGAGCCACGGTCAGACCGTCTGCGACTTCCTTCTGTACACCTGCAACTGTGATTTTCATAATTCTATACTCCTTTATGTGTTATTTCAGGGAATCAATGATCTCCTGCAATTCTGCTTTTTTGACCAGACCTCTGCGTCTGTCCTGCTCTGCTCCGTTTTTGAAGAAGATCAGAGTCGGTACCGCCTGCACTTCGTACTGTTCCGCCAGCGGCAGATCAAAGTTGATGTTGATCTTTGCCACTTTCAGAGCATCGCCGTATGCTTCTTCCAGTTCCGCCAGAACCGGCGAAAGCCGCTTGCAGGGAATGCAGCTGTCGGAATAAAAGTCCGCCAGTACCAGTCCCTCTGCTTCCAGCACTTCTTTCCGGAACGTATCCTGTGTGACACGTGCAGCCATTCAATCACCCACTTTCTTGACGATCAGGTCGTATGTGCCGTCCTCATTCTGGAGCAGCTTCAGGATCTTGTGTCCTTCTTCCTTAATGCTCCGCGGTACGTTCTGCACCGGCTCGCCGTCGTTCATGTGAATGGAAAGAATCTGTCCGTCGTCCAGTTCTTCCAGTGCCACCTTTGCCTTGACAAATGTCACCGGGCAAACTACGTCTGTAATATCTACGGTATCATCAATTTGAAAATCAGCCATTGTATGCCTCCCAGATTTTTTCTTCAAATTTTTCTCTGCCTACACGTTCCAATGTGAACTGGAACCGTTCGCCTGCCTTGGCGTTGTTCTCAAAGAACTGAATGGTCGCATCGCAAATCTTCAGAAGCTTTTCCTTGTCCGCAATAAACGGAATAACCGGTTCGCCCTTATGAATGCTGTTGCCGAACAGTCCGCCAAAGGAAACGATGTAGCCATGTACGGTATCCCATGCTTCTGTGGGACATGCCTTGACGCAGCGTCCGCAGAAGTTACACTTGCTTTCGTCTACGACGATTTTTTCACCCTCGTGTGTAATGGCACCGCTGCGGCAAGCCTTGACGCAGACACCACACTGAATGCAGTCCTCCTCACGCCATTTCACCTGAATGCCGCCCTTGATGCCCAAGTCATTTTCTTCGGACTTCAGGCAGTTATTCTGACAGCCGGTGATGCCGAACTTGAACTTATGGGGCAGTTCCCGTGCAAAGTATCGTTCGTCCAGTTCCTTTGCCAGTGTGTACGTATCGATACAGCCGCTGGGACAGATTGCCTCGCCCTGACATGCGGTAATGGTACGGACACGCGGTCCGCAAACGCCCGGTTCCACATCGCCCTCTGCCAGTGCCGCCTTGACTTCTTCGATCTGATCCAGCTTCACAAAGGGAATTTCCACGCTCTGGCGGGAGGTCAGATGCACATGTCCGTCACCGAACTGTTCTGCCACTTCTGCAATTTTTGCCAGCTGCTTTGCCGTCAGATTACCGCCGACCACACGAAGCCGGAGGGAGAAGTGATTCTTCTGTTTCTGCCGCATGAAGCCGCCTTTTTTTAAGGTCGCATAATCGACTGCCATTTAACATTCCTCCTGCATTTTCGCGATCGCCTGTCCGAAATCTTCGATCAGGTCTTCAATATCTTCAATGCCCACGCTGATGCGGATCAAATCCTCATATACGCCGGCACTTTGTTTTTGTGCTTCATTGCTGTGTGCATAAATCGTACTTGCGGGGTGGATCACCAGTGTCCGCACATCGCCGATATTGGTAGCATTGGTGGCGAACTGCAAATGATTGATCAAGCAGAACGCCTTTTCCTTGCTGCCGGTACGGAGCGTCAGAATCGCACCGCCCTTGCCGCCGAACTGTTTCTGCACCAGCGAATAATAGGGACTCTTTTCCAGTGCCGGATAATTGACCTCTACGCCGTCCACGCTGTCCAGATACTGTGCCAGCTGCAACGCATTGTCACAGAGCCGTTCCATCCGCAGCCCCAGCGTTTCCAGCCCCACGGAGTTCAGGAACGCATTCATCGGGGACAAACAACCGCCCACATTTCTCCAGATCGCATTCCGCAGCTTTGCCAGATAAGCAAACTTGCCATACTTGGCATAGGGTTCGAATCCGTCATACCGGCTGCTGTCCCAGTGGAAATTGCCGCTGTCCACGATCACGCCGCTGATGGCATTTCCGCCGCCGTTGATGTACTTGGAAGAAGAATGTACCACCACATCTGCTCCGTATGCAAACGGGTGGATCAGATACGGTGTAGCAGTGGTGCTGTCGATGATTAGCGGAATCCCGTGAGCATGCACCAGTTCCGAAACCGCTTTCAAGTCTACTACGTCCAGCTTCGGATTTCCGATCAGCTCCGTAAAGACCACCTTGGTGTTCTCGTTGATCAGCGGTTCGATCTCCTCTACTGTGATCGATTCTGCAAAGCGTGTGGTGATGCCAAACGCTTTCAGGTCAGAAAACAGATCAATGGTTCCGCCGAACAGTCCCGAACCAGCGATCACTTCATCTCCCGCATGGAGAATGTTCAGAAGTGCCATTGTCACCGCCGTCATGCCGGAAGAACAGCTGACTGCTCCGATGCCGTTTTCCATTGCGGCTACCCGTTTTTCAAAAGCATCTACTGTGGGATTGCTGATTCTCGTATATGCAAATCCCGGTGCCTGATTGTGAAAGACTTTCTCTAATTTTTCTGCCGTTTCATGTGCGAATGCACTCACCTGATAAATCGGCATGATCGTAGAACCTGTACTCTTTTCGCCGTCAAAATTCTGATGCAGCAATGCCGTATTAAACTTCATGCGTTCACCCACGCTCCTCTCGTTCTCGGAACATTTTTTCGGCAATACCGCACAAAGATTGTGCGACAGATGCGTCGTCAAATTTTTCGTCAGATGAAACAAAAAGCGGAGTGAATACTTGATGTATTCACGAGCATTTTTGTGAAATATGACGGGAAATTTGCAAGCAGATGGCGTGCAAAGTCGCCAGACGCTCTTTGTGCGGTATTGCCTTTCGATTGTTCCCTTGTCATGAGCCTATTATATCACCTTTTCACTAGTAAGTCAATAGGTTTTATATGATTTGTTCGACTTTTTCAATTTGTTCAAATTCGACATTTTTAATCGATGTTTAAAACGGAAAATACATGATTTTTCTTGCAAAAATCAGACGGTTCACCAGAAATCGCTTCTGGTGCCGTCTGATTCCGGAATCCGCTTTCCCTTAGGGCAACACTGTACAAAGCTCGTGCGGTATTGCCTTAGATGTAGTACATAAATGCCTCGTCCTGCGGAATAGAATTCCGATAACGATCCATCATATCCTGTAACGTGATGCTGCTGCAAAACTGCCGCAGATAAGCAGTCATCTGATCCCAGAGGCATTCCTGCACAGTTGCTTTCAGGAGAGAGGTGTCTTCTGCTCCGCCGGTATCCGCATCGCCCAGAATGGTAATATCCAGAGCATCAATGATTTCCCGAAACGAAATCTTGTCTGCCGGACGGGCGATCACATAGCCGCCCTTAAAGCCCTTGATACCACGAATCAAATGTGTCTGCCGCAGTGCAACCAGAATCTGTTCCAGATATTTCACAGAAATATTCTGCCGCTTGGAAATGCTGCTGACTGCAACTGCTTCTCCATTTTCCGAATGCAGGGCAATATCGATCAGTGCGATAATGCCGCATTCTACTTTCGTTGAAATTTTTATGGTACTTCCTCCTCTCTCCGGTTTGCGTGATATTGCAGTGTTTCCTTTAGTCTGCGAACAGGGTGGTGGAATAATACCGGTCGCCGCTGTCCGGCAGCAGAGCCACGATCGTCTTTCCGGCATTTTCCGGCTTCTTCGCCAGTTCCAGTGCGGCATGGAGTGCTGCACCGGAGGAAATGCCTACCAGAATGCCCTCATGCTTTGCGATCAGCTTTGCTGCTGCAAACGCATCATCGTTCTGTACTTCGAAAATGTCATCATAGATTTTGGTGTTCAGAGTCTTGGGCACAAATCCGGCACCGATACCCTGAATCTTGTGCGGACCGGGCTTTCCGCCGGCGAGCACCGGAGAATCTGCTGGTTCTACGGCAACGATTTTCACATCCGGATTCTGGGACTTCAGATATTCACCGGTACCGCTGACAGTACCGCCGGTGCCGACACCGGCAACAAAGAAGTCCACCTTGCCGTCCGTATCCCGCCAGATCTCCGGACCGGTCGTCTTGCGGTGTGCTTCCGGATTGGCAGGGTTTTCGAACTGTCCCGGAATAAAGCTGTTGGGAATTTCTGCTGCCAGTTCCCTGGCACGTTCAATGGCACCCTTCATGCCCTTTACGCCCTGTGTCAGCACGATCTCCGCACCGTATGCTTTCAGAATGTTCCGTCGTTCCACACTCATGGTTTCCGGCATGGTGAGGATCACACGATACCCCTTTGATGCAGCAATGGCAGCCAGTCCGATACCAGTATTCCCCGAAGTCGGCTCAATAATCACAGAGCCTTCTTTCAGCTTGCCTTTCTGCTCTGCATCTTCCAGCATTGCCTTTGCGATACGATCCTTGACGCTGCCTGCCGGATTGAGATATTCCAGCTTCACCAGCACACGGGCTTTCAGTTCCTGTTTCTTTTCCAGATTGGTGACTTCCACCAGCGGGGTGTTTCCAATCAGTTCTACTGCACCTTGATAAATCTTAGACATAACGCGTAACTCCTTTTCCAGAATAATGATATAGACAACAATATAAAAAAAGCCAAGGGCAATACCGCACAAAGCCCGCCTGACGGCTTTGCACGCAATCTGCGTGCAGATTTTCCGTCGTGTTGCCCAAGTTTAAATGAATACGGAATCGTCCTGTAAGGACTGGTTCTCCAGCAGGTAGCATTTTTCTCCTGCAATGACAAACAGCCGGTAGAGGAACACATCTACAGTTTCTCCTACCGTAATGGGTTCTTCCTCCAAGTCCCGCTTGGCGATCAGCAGATCTCCGTGGACACGCACCGCCAACTCGATCCAGTCGCCGCGGAACGAAGTCCGTTCCACCACGCCCTTGGAAGCGGAACTGCCGTACTTCTGCACCTCGTTCTTGCGGGTGATCTTCAGGAATTCCGGACGGACAATCGCCTTTTCCACGCCGTCCATATGCTGGAATGTGTGGTACTTCTGATAGTCTGCCAGCACGGAGGTCTGCCCGAAGAACGATGCTGTAAACGCAGTCTGCGGGTGACGGTAGATCTCAATTGGCGTTCCCATCTGTTCAATGTGTCCGCGGTTGGTGATGATGATCTCGTCCGCCACCTCAATGGCTTCGTCTTGGTCATGGGTTACAAAAATGCTGGTCACGCCCAGCTTGCTGATCATTTCCTTCAGCCAGCTGCGGAGTTCCTGCCGCACCTTGGCATCGATCGCCGCAAAGGGTTCGTCCAGCAGCAGCAGCTGGGGATTCGGTGCCAGAGCACGGGCAAATGCCACACGCTGCCGCTGGCCGCCGGAAAGCTGGCTGGGATACCGCCGTTCCAGTCCCCGAAGTCCGATCAGGTCTACCAGTTCCATCACACGGCTGGCAATGGTTTTCCGGTCTACTTTCTGAATCTTCAAGCCAAAGGCGATGTTGTCATACACAGTCATGTACCGGAACAACGCGTAGTTCTGAAACACAAATCCAATGCCACGCTTGCTCGCCGGAATGTCATTGACCACTTTTCCGTCAATGCGGATCTCACCGCTGTCGGGGTGTTCCAGACCGGCGATCATGCGGAGAATGGTGGTTTTGCCGCTGCCGCTGGGCCCCAGCAGACCGATCAGCTTTCCCTTTTCAATACCGAAGCTGACATCATCAGAAGCCTGATAATTGCCATATCGTTTCTGAATATGATTTAACTCTACGTACATCAGCTATCCCTCTTTCCTCCGCGGTGTTCGATCAGACTGCGAATCACCAGAATCACAATTGCCATAAGCACCAGAATCGACGAAGCCGCAAATGCCGGTACATACTGAAATTCATTGAACAAAATTTCCACGTGCAGCGGCAGGGTGTTGGTTCTGCCACGCAGGTGTCCGGACAGTACCGAAACCGCACCGAATTCGCCCATGGCTCTGGCTGCACACAGCACCACGCCGTACAGCAACGCCCACTTGATATGGGGAAACGTCACCTTGCGGAAGATCGTCCACGCGTTGGCACCTATCAGGGCAGCCGCTTCTTCTTCATCTGTCCCCTGCGATTCCAGCACCGGAATCAGTTCGCGGGAAACAAAGGGGAATGTTACAAAAATCGTTGCCAGCACAATGCCCGGCACTGCAAACACCACATGGATCCCCAGATCATGCAGCAGCGGATAAATCACGCTCTGTCTGCCGAATGTCAGCAGGAAGATCAGACCGGCAATGATCGGAGAAATGGTCACCGGCACATCGATCAGCGTAGTCAGCACTTTCTTGCCGCGGAACTGATACTTGGTGACTGCCAGTGCTGCAAACACGCCGAATACCGTGTTCACACCTACGGCAATGGCAGTGGCTTCCAGCGTCAGCAGTACAGCTTTTACCGTGTATTTATCGGTGACAGCTGCCTGATAGGTTTTCCACCCGTCCCGCAGTGTCTCGGAAATGACAGTCGCCAGCGGCAGGAGCAGCATGACGACCAGAAACAGCACGCTGACACCGATCAGAACCCACTTGACGATTTTCGAACCAACGGTTTCTTCATGCATGCTCACTGCCCTCCTTTCAGAATCTTCGAACTTCTGGACTGCACCAGATTGGTCAGGAACAGGATCAGGAACGCTGCGACCAGCATTACCAATGCAATGGAAGTGGCACTGGTGTAGTCATATTCCTGCAACTTCGACATAATGATCAACGGCGTGATCTCGGTTTCATAGGGCTGGTTGCCGGCAATGAATACCACGCTGCCGTACTCTCCAAGACATCTGCCGAATGCCAGACCGAATCCGGTCAGGGCTGCCGGCAGGATTTCCGGAAATATCACCTGCCAGAAAATCCGGATCCGGCTGGCTCCCAGAACCCCTGCCGCTTCTTCATAAGTGGAATCCAGCTTTTCCAGAATCGGCTGCACCGTGCGGACTACAAAGGGAATCCCCACAAATACCAGTGCCACGGTAATGCCTACCCTAGTGTAGGCGATCTGAATGCCGAACCGTGCAAAGAACTTTCCCACCAGACCGGTGTCTGCTGTCAGGGAAGTCAGTGCAATGCCTGCAACCGCTGTCGGCAGGGCGAACGGCAATTCGATCATGCCGTTCAGCAGCCGCTTCATGGGGAACCGGTACCGCACCAGCACCCACGCCAGAATCACGCCCATTACCGCATTGATCGCAGAAGCGGCAAACGCCGTCAGCAGACTCACCCGAAAGCTTGCCAGCACACGGGGCCTGGTAATGGTTTCCCAGAACTCTGCGGGGCTAAGTTTTGCGGTATAGACCACCAGCGATGCCAGCGGGATCAACACGACGATACTAAGAACGGAAAGCGTCACTCCCAAGGATAATCCAAATCCGGGAATCACCCGTTTACTGCCTTTTTTCATAGCTGCTCCTTATTTTTCATAGATCTGATCGAAAATGCCGCCGTCGGAGAAGTGCACCTTCTGTGCCTCGTCCCAGCCGCCGAAATCCTGAATGCTGACCAGATCGATGTTCAAGTCAAATACATCTGCATATTCTTTCAAAATTTCCGAATTGGTCGGTCGGTAATAATGCTTTGCCGCGATTCGCTGTGCCGCATCGGAATACAGATACTGCAAATACTCGGTCGCCACATCGCGTGTACCGCGGTCGTCCACCACGTCATCTACCACTGCCACAGAGGGCTGTGCCAGAATGCTGATGCTGGGGTTTACGATCTCATAGTCCTCCGGATTGTCCCGCATGGAGAGATACGCTTCATTTTCCCATGCCACCAGCACATCGCCCTGTCCGTTTTCCACAAAGGTGGTCGTGGCTCCTCTCGCACCGGAGTCCAGCACCAGCACATTCTGATACATCTTCTTGACGAAGTCCTCCGTCTGCTGGGTGTCGCCGTTATATTTCCGGTCGGCATATGCCCATGCGGCAAGGTAATTCCACCTTGCACCGCCGGAGGTTTTCGGGTTCGGGGTAATGACATCTACGTCGTCCCGCACCAGATCGTCCCAGTCCTGAATGTGCTTCGGGTTGTCCTTTCGCACCAAGAACACAATGGTCGAAGTATACGGAGCACTGTCGTCCGGAAACTCGTCCACCCAGCCGTCCTCGATCAGTCCCGCCTTTTCAATGGAATCAATGTCGTATTCCAACGCCAGCGTGACCACATCAGCTTCCAGCCCGTTTGCCACCTCCAGAGCCTGCTTTCCGGAACCACCGTGGGACTGAATGACTTCCACGTCCTGTCCCGTCTGCTCTTTCCAGTGCTCCGCGAATATCGTATTATAATCTGTATAAAGTTCTCTGGTGGGGTCATAGGAAACATTGACAATGCTCACCGTGTTATGATCTCCGCAGCCGGTAAATGTCCCGCCTGCCAGAACCGCCGCCAGCAGCAGTCCGATGCACTTCTGAATCTTCATACAGCTTCCTTCTTTCCTGCGGAGAATCGGGCTTTTCCCGCTTCTCCGATAATACATACCGTTTTGATATGTTTAGTATGTTACATATCATACTGCAAAACTAGTAATTTGTCAATAGGATTTCTCCGGTTTTGTAGAATTGCACAAGCAAAGTACTAAAATCATAGTGATTTTATAGGCGTTATATATAAAAAGCTGTCCGATGCCGTTCTATCCCCTCGCTTGTCTGCATAGGATAAAGCAAAGGCAGCACCGCAGCAGAATCTGTACGGTACTGCCCAAGCCAACGCCGCCGGACGGCAAAAAAGGAGGAGTTCCATATGGACCTGAAAATCAATCGGGAAATGCTCCCTGTGACTGAAATTCTTCTGGACGAAGTACAGGAGCAAAGTGTTGAACTGGACTACGTACTGCCGGACTATGATCCGGACATCTTTCGCATCATCGGCTGTGAGATCCAGCCGACCATTGTCAATTCCACTACCGGAACCGACCGCATCACCTACGAACTGCGTGCAGACATTCGCGTGCTGTACTGTGGTTCGGAGAGCACGCTGCTGCAATGCGTGGCACAGCAGATGACATTCACCAGAAATGTAGAACTGCCCCGCCCTGCTGAGGACCTGCAAGTGCAGATCCGTCCCCGCACCACCTATGCCAACTGCCGTGCCGTCAGTCCCCGCCGGCTGGAAGTCCGCGGAGCCGTTTCGGTTTCGATTCGAGCTGCCGGCGACCGGAAGCAGGAGGTCATCGAGGACGTTTTCGGCATGCACGTACAGCTGCGAAAAGTTCCCGTGGAATACGCCGCACAGAAACGCCGTGCCACCAAGCATATCCTGCTCAACGAAGATGTGGAACTGGGACAGTCCAAACCGCCGATCCGCAGCATTGTCCGGAGCAGCGTCCGGCTGAACCACGAGGAGCAGTCGATCCTCGCCGGCAAGCTGGTGGCAAAGGGCGAAGCAACGGTGCAGTTCCTCTACACATGGCAGCAGGAGGACGGTTCCAACGGGCTGGAACAGATGCAGTTCACTGTCCCTTACAGCCAGATCGTGGACATGGAGCAGATCGACGACACCTACCGCGGCAGTGTGGACACACAGGTGGTACGGTGCGACCTGAAGCCTTGTACCGGCAAAAACGGCAGCATGGACAGCTTGCAGTGCGAACTGGAACTGTGCCTGCGGTGCACAGCGATCAAAACCGCTTCCATTCAGCTGGTGACTGATGCCTTTTCCACGCTGTACCCCTGTGAGCAGGAAACGGTTTCTCTCCAGATCGACATGGCACCGGTGCCGGTGCATGCGGTGATGCCGTGCAGTGCCTCGCTCCAGCCCACCGACACCGTGCCGGAATGCATCTATGATCTGCACTGCCACGTTCGCAACATCAACATGCAGCTGCTCTCCGACACCAACCGCATTCGCATCAGCGGCATGCTCTGCTGTAATCTCCTCGCCGGTGATGCAGACGGCATGCCCATGATGCTGGAAAAGGAGGAAGCGTTCGAGGTGTACACCGACTCGGAAACGCCGGTAGACAATGCTGTATTGCAGGCGGAGGTGCTCCCCACAGACTGCACCTATCATCTGGCTTCTGACGGCAAGATCACCATTCAGGCATCACTGCTGCTGCGGGGATACCTCCGTCCCTCTGCCCGCCACACCTGTCTGTCTGGTCTGACGGTGGACGGCGAAAACAAACTGGTGCGGGACGGCGACTATGCCCTGAAGCTGTACTATGGAGTAGAGCACGAAAACGTCTGGGACATTGCCAAGCGGTGCCGCACCAGCGTCGGGGCGATCATGGAGGAAAACGACCTGACAGACGAACAGCTTACCGCTGCGGGCATGCTCTTTATTCCCATTGTACAGTAACGGCAGGAGGTACAGAATATGGCAAACACGATTTATCAGGACATTGCCTGCCGCACAGGCGGTGACATTTACATTGGCGTAGTGGGTCCCGTGCGTTCCGGAAAGTCCACGTTCATCAAACGGTTCATGGAACAGCTGGTCATTCCCCACATTCCCAACGAAGCATGGCGGGAACGTGCCACCGACGAACTCCCCCAGTCCGCCGCCGGCAGAACGATCATGACCACCGAACCGAAGTTCATTCCGGAAGATGCGGTGGAACTGACGCTGGAGGACAATGCCCGCATGCGGGTACGCATGATCGACTGCGTGGGATATATCATTCCCAGTGCACTGGGCTACATCGAAAATGAACAGCCGCGTATGGTACATACCCCGTGGTTTGAACAGGAAGTCCCTTTCAACATGGCGGCAGAAGTCGGCACGCGGAAAGTCATTGCAGAGCACTCCACCATCGGGCTGGTAGTCACCACTGACGGCAGCATCACCGACCTGCCCCGTGCGGAATATGCCGAGTGCGAACAGCGTGTCATTGCAGAATTGCAGGAACTGGGAAAGCCCTTTGCCGTCCTGCTGAACTGTCTGGATCCGCACACTGCCGCCGCCAAGGCAATGGCAGAACAACTCTCCCAGCAGTATCAGGCACCAGTGCTGCCTGTCAGCTGTCCCGATCTGGATGAAAACGACATCTGTCAGATCCTGACGGAACTGCTGCGGGTGTTTCCGGTGCGGGAGATCAACGTCTGCATGCCACGCTGGATCTCCTCGCTGGAAAAAAGCCACTGGCTGCGGGAATCGGTCTTTTCCTGTATCCGGCAGGCTGCCGCAGAGATCCACACCATTCGGGATACGGCTCTTTTCGCCGAGGCAGTGAGCACCTGCCCCTATGTCACGCGGGCAGCCATTCGGGAGATCGACATGGGCACCGGCAGCGTCTGTGCCGAAGTGGAACTGGACGCATCGCTGTTCTACCGCATTCTGGGAGAAACCACCGGTCTGGACATTCACGGTGAAAGCGACCTGCTGCCCATTCTGCTGGAGCTGAGCCGAATCCAAAAAGAATACGCCAAAATCGAACCGGCTTTGCGGGAGGTAGAAGCCACCGGCTATGGCATCGTGATGCCGGAGCAGGAGGAAATGACACTGGAAGAACCGGAGATCATCAAGCAGGGCGGACGATACGGCGTGCGGCTCCGTGCTTCGGCACCGTCCATTCACATGATGCGTGCCGACATTCGCACCACTGTCAGCCCCATTGTGGGCACGGAACGCCAGAGCGAAGAACTGGTCATGTACCTGCTGGAGGGCTTTGAGGAGGACCCTACAAAGATCTGGTCGTCCAACATCTTTGGCAAGTCCCTCCACGAGCTGGTGGGCGAAGGACTGCACAACAAGCTGTCCAAAATGCCCATGGACGCACGGCTCAAGCTACAGGAAACACTACAGCGAATCATCAACGAAGGCTGCAGCGGTCTGATCTGCTTCATCTTGTAATCGTAAAACAGCAAAACGCCGGAACGGTTCTGACACACGTTCCGGCGTTTTGCGTTTTGTGGAATGGGTTATCGAAAAGTCCTCTCGGACTGAAAATAGCTATGGCAATACCGCACAAAGAGCGTCTGGCGACTTTGCACGCCATCTGCTTGCAAATTTTCCGTCATATTTCACAAAAATGCTCGTGAATACATCAAGTATTCACTCCGCTTTTTGTTTCATCTGACGAAAAATTTGACGACGCATCTGCCGCACAATCTTTGTGCGGTATTGCCCTATTTCTCGTAAGTCAGTGCCGCAGTCTTTCCGGCTTCGGCAGCTGTATAATTCGGACGGATCACATGCACCGCGTCCATGTTGGTGATCAGGACAACTGTAAACTTTGGCAGCTGGTTCTGTTCCAACAGATTCAGGTTCACCTCTGCCAGCAATTCGCCGGCGTGAACGGTATCGCCTACCTTGTGCTTCGTCCGGAAGCCGGCACCATTCAGGGAAACCGTATTGATGCCGATATGCACCAGCACTTCCAGCCCGTCAGGTGTTTCAATGCCATAAGCGTGCAGGGAATCCTGTATGTCTACGATCTTTCCGGAAACCGGTGACAGCACCTTGCCGTCGGTCGGGTCAATGGCATAGCCGTCACCCAGTACCTTTTCTGCGAAAACCGGATCCGGCAGCGTGTCTACCGGAACGATCTTGCCGTTCTGCACTGCCAGCAAAGTATTCGCCGGAGCCTCCGGCAGGTCTGCTGCTGCTTTATTCTTTTTCAAAAAATCAAGCATTCCCATAACTGCTCAATCCTTTCTGTTCTGTTTCCACGCGAGAAATGTTTCTCGGTCGGAGTATGATGCAATGGCACCGTCTTTTCCCATGGAGTAAAACCGTATACGGCAGGAGCCGGCAAACAGCCGCTGGCGGAGTGCTTCTCCAATTGCCAATACCTGTTTCATACGCATTCCCGCCTGTCACGCCTGCTTGCCGCCGGAAAACAAATTTTCCACGCAAAACGGCTGCATTTCCCAAAGGTGTACCTCTGCCTGCTCCGCCTGCACTGTCAGCTTCGACTGCTCTGCATCGGCATAGAAGCGGGACGTGAACACGGCTTCGCCCTCGTTGGCAAAAATCTCTACAGAAGAAGTGTCACAGAACAGCCGCAGCTGTTTCAGCCGTTCCAGCGGTACCTGCCGCATGGGGCGATTGCAGCCGCTTGCTCCGAATTCCAGTGTGAGGAAGCTGCCGTCCCATGTGAGCACGCCGTCTGTGCCGAACTGCACCCGCAGGGACTTTCCCGCGGTCAGGCGAATCTCTGCCTCATAAGCGGCTGCGGTCCTGCACGAGAATTCCTGCTGTACAACGACAGTCTGTTCCGCACCGCGAAGCTGCTGCAATTCCGGTAGCGGCTCCTGTTGGATCCTGCCGTTTTTCTCATGGAGCACCCGCGGAATGGTCAGCAGATTGGCCCAGCCGAATTCCCGTTCCGGATAGCCGTAGTCGCTGTCCGGCATACCCAGCCAGCCGATCAGGATCCGCCGTCCCTGCCGGTCTGTGTAGGTCTGCGGAGCGTAGAAGTCGAACCCATGGTCGTACTCCTCAAATGCAGACAGGGTGTATTCCCCGTACAGGTCACCCTCCAGCCGGCAGTAGCCGCTTTGGTAGATGTTCTGATACTTCCAGTCCTCCGCCGCCACGCCCTGCGGAGAAAAGGACAGGAAGCGGGTCCCCTGCAATTCGAAGCAGTCCGGACACTCCCACATGTACCCGAAGGGCTTCTGAGAGGTGATGCGGTTTGCCAGCGTCCACGCTTTCAGGTCATCGGAACGATACACCAGCACTTCGCCTACGTCGTCTTTTCTTCTGGCACCCAGCACCATTGCGAAGCTGTCGCCGTCTTTCCAGACCTTCGGGTCACGGACGTGACAGGTCAGGTCTGCCGGATAGTCCTCGTTGTACAGCAGCACCGTCTTTTTGGTGAAGTGCAGCCCGTCCTCGCTCTCTGCCCGAATGGTGTTGTGTTCTCTGCCGGCAGTGGTATAGTCGTAGTCCTCTCTGTCCCGCCGGAGCACGTTTCCGGTATAGAACAGGTACATGGTGCCGTCCTGCCCCAGTGCAGAACCGGAGTATACGCCGTGACAGTCGAACTTTTCATCGCTGCACAGTGCCGGTTCGCAGTACTGGTAGTGGATAAAATCTTCTGTGGTATAGTGTCCCCAGTAGTTCAGCCCCGGCTTGACATCAAAGGGAGAATACTGGAAAAAGATGTGATGGGTTTCTCCGATCTGGCACAGCCCGTTGGGGTCGTTCAGCCAACCGGTCACGGGAGCCAGATGAAACACCGGTCGCCACGTCGAAGTCCGGTCGGTGCTCCGTTCCAATGCCCGACAAGCATTTTTCAGGTTCTGTGTTCTAACAGTACTCATAGGATTCTGCCTCCGTTCACGCATTCGATGCAGTCTTTGCCGCTGCCGGTTTTTCTGCCTTATAGCCAAAGATCCATGTGAGCAGGAATGCCACGCCCATTGCCACCAGCATGGAAACGATATACTGAACCGGCTGGTTCAGGTGCAGCAGAATGGCGAAGATACCGGTTACGCCGGTCGCCGTTGCTCCCAAGTGGAAAATCGAGGTCATCAGTGCACCGCATGCTCCGCCGATGGAACCGCAGATAAACACTTTGATATGCCGCAGGTTGACACCGAAAATTGCCGGCTCAGTGATGCCCATCATGCAGGACAGAGCTGCCGGAAATGCCAGCGACCGCATCTTCTGATTGCCGCGGCTTTTCAGTCCCACTGCCAGACAAGCTGCACCCTGTGCCATATTGGCAGCCGATGCCAGCGGCAGCCAGTGTGTCACGCCGTACTGGGAAAGCTGTCCCAAGTCAATGATCGTATACATGTGGTGTACGCCAGCCACAACTGTGGAGGAATACAGTCCGCCCATGAGGAATGCTCCGATGCCGTAGGGCACTGCGATCAGCCACTGTACGCCGTCCAGTACCCATGTTTCCAGCTGGGAGAATACCGGTCCGATAGCCGTCAGTGCCAGATAACCGGACACGCCCACGCTGACCAGCGGTGTGACAAACAAATCTATTGATGCCGGCACGATCTTATGCAGCCGCTTTTCCAAGAAGCACATGAGCCATACGGAAATGATTACCGGAATGACATGGCCCTGATAGCCCACCGCGTTGACATCATACAGTCCGAACCAGACGGAGAACTTCGGGATTGCCTCGCCGGCTTCCACCGCAGATGCCACGCTCCACGCATTCATCAGGTCGGGATGGATCATGATCATGCCGATTACAGAACCCAGGAACATATTGCCGCCAAATGCCTTTGCCGCACTGGTGGCGATCAGGATCGGCAGAAATGTAAATGCAGTGTTGGAAAACATGTGGAAAATCTTATAGGTATCCGAATTTGCCATTGCCGGAAACAAGGTACTGAAGCCCTCCAGCAAGCCCATCAGCAAACCGGTTGCCACGATTGCAGGAATGATCGGTACGAAAATATCCCCCAGCACCTTGATCGCTTTCTTGAACAGATTCATCTTCTGTCCGGCTGCCGCCTTGACATCTTCCTTTGTGGCGGTTTCAATGCCGGAAACGGCTACGAATTCCTCATAGACCCGATTGACAACGCCGGTGCCGAAAATGATCTGCAACTGTCCCTGTGCGATAAATACGCCCTTGACGCCTTCAATTTCTTCGATTTCTTCTTTGCGAATGCTCTTTTCGTCTTTGACAACCAATCGCAGACGGGTGGCACAATGGGCACCGGAAATCAGGTTTTCCTCACCGCCGATTTTTTCCAGCACCTGTACCGCTGCTTCATGATAATTCATTAGATCATCTCCTGTCATTTTTTGAAACGGGGAATCGCTGTAAAAAAATCTTTCCCTTTTCTTTCAAGCTGCCGCAGGTTTCCGTTTTGCGGCAGTTCTATTTCTGCAAATGCTGTCGAGAACCATTTCCATGAATCAATGTGAAATCGATTTCTTAATGTGATTCTATTATAGCAGAAATAAAAGAAAAAGGAAAGATGTAAAATCACCAAATTTAAGGGATTCTTTTTGTATCAGAACATAGAATATATGAAATTGTTTTCATATATACAGGAAAACTGGTGGAGAGTCCGGCAAAATCCTGCTTCGAACACAGCACCGCACGTTTCCCTATTTATTCCGCCGCACCAGTGCTTTCCCGTTCGTACAGCCGGCACTGCATCTGTGCGGTACGAACAGCATCATTGTCGTTCTGGATCATATCCATGAGAATGGCACCGGCTTCCAGACCGCCTGTCCGGTGGGACAGACTGACAGAAGTCAGGTGGGGCGAATAGATCGCCGACATGCGGTTGTTGCCGACTGCTGTCAGTTTCACCTGTTCCGGAATCTGGATTCCTGCACGCCGCAGCACGTCGATTGCTCCGAATGCAATGGTATCTGTAGCACAGAAAACGCCGTCAAAAGGAATCTGCTTTTCCAGAAATGCCGCCATGGCGTCGCTGCCGTCCTGTGTGGTGAAACCGGCACACTCTGCGATCAGTTCCTCCCGAAAAGCAATATGGTTTTCTTCCAGCGTATCCAGATAACCGCCCCTTCTGGCACGTCCGGCAGCCTTGTCCTTTAAGGTCACACCGAGGTGCACAATATTCTGACAGCCGCAGCGAACCAGACAGTCGGTCGCCAGCTTTGCGGCACCGTAGTCGTCAAAATATACGCAGGAAACATCGGATTCCTGCTGTCCCATTAAAACGATCGGCTTCTTATAGGATTTCATCAGGGCGAGGTGTTTTTTCGTCATCAGCGTTCCGATAAAGATCACGCCGTCTACGTTGTTCAGCCGGAACGTTTTCAGGTATTCCATTTCCCGTTCCGTGTTGTTTCCGGTGTTCGCCAGCAACACCTGATAACCGGCATTGTTGACAACCTCTGTGATGCCGTCCACCATTCGGCTGACGGATTCTGAGCTGATTTTCGGAACAATCACACCGATCAGATTGTTTCTGCCGGTGCGGAGCGTCTGGGCAGAGGAACTGGGCGTATAACCGGTCTGTTCGATCACCGCCTGAATCCGCTTCCGCTTCTGTTCGCTGACATATCCATTATTCAGATAGCGGGACACCGTTGCCGTAGATACTTCCGCCAGCTGTGCGATCATACTGATATTCATTGCAAATCTCACCTTTCGTTCCAACAGTATATCTTCCTATGAGAACGTATACTGCATCTATCATAATTCTCACATTTATTGTAACAGATTACCATAAAAAATGCAAGTAAAATCTGTATTTTCATGATTATTGATAATTACTTCCCCAAAGTTTTGTGTTTTTTGACGATTTCACCGCGTTTGGTTGGGATTGTTGCAAACGTTTCTAAGGCAACACCGCACAAAACCAATGCAATGTTGCCCTAAGCATACGATTCCCACAGCTGTATCCACAGCAAATAAACACACATCAGACAGAAAGGCAGATTTTGCAGCCGGAACTGCCAGCAGACTGTCCCCAGCAGTACGGTCAGCAGAACTGCTATGCCATTCTGGAGCCGCTCGGTCTGTTCCGGCAGGCAGCCACAGACAGAAAGCACACTGCGGCAAACTGCCCCGCCGTCCAGTCTGGCATAGGGCAGCAGGTTGAACAAGCCCAGTCCCAGATGCAGCATACCGGAAACCGAACCGCGATCTCCCCACAAAAACGCTGTCCCCAGCAGCAGATTCACTGCCGGACCTGCAAGAGAAACCAGTATGTCCTGCCAGTATGCCCCGCAGGCAGCAGACGGCACAAACAACGCTCCGGCACCGCACAGTGAAACTGTCTGCACGTGGCGGTGAAACAACAGCAGCATTGCCAGATGTCCCAGTTCATGCAGCAGACACGCCAGAAACAGCAGCAGAAAATACAAGGCTCCGCCGCGGACTGCCACCAGTGCCGCCACGGCAAAGAAGCTGAAGTCCACGGTGAACACCGTCCCACGCCAGTGCCAGCAAATCACTTGGTGATCCACTGCTGCACGGCACGGAGCAGCTGATCCAGCCAGAGCACCGGCGGTGCATCCCGTTTTGCGGCGTACTGTTCCAGCAGCATGATTTGCCACTCCGGTTTCAGCCAGTGCAGCCCAAACACGCAGAGCACCAGCAGCAAACAGAGAATACACTGTGTCAGGGCGATGTCGTCGGCATGCTGAGGCTTTCGGGGTGCCGGCGTGTCCGACAGATGTATGGTTTCCAGCAGCGGCACCTCTGCCGGCTGGGTTTCCGGTTCATGGGGCTGCTGTTCCGAATGCTTTTCCATTTCCTCCATCATGATCCTGCTCCTTTTCCTAAGGCAACACCGCACAAAGCTTGTGCGGTGTTGCCCTAAACTTGCGGCGATATTGTGCTACTACCATATGAAGCAGGACAGAAAAATAGACCTGTCAGCATGCTTCTGCTCACAGGTCTAAGGCAATACCGCACAAAGATTGTGCGACAGATGCGTCGTCAAATTTTTCGTCAGATGAAACAAAAAGCGGAGTGAATACTGGATGTATTCACGAGCATTTTTGTGAAATATGACGGGAAATTTGCAAGCAGATGGCGTGCAAAGTCGCCAGACGCTCTTTGTGCGGTATTGCCCTAAGGCAAAATTACTGTTCTTCCGCCGGCGTTTCTTTCTGGATCCTGAAGATCATGCGAAACAGACTGGACAACAGCTTCGGGCTCTTGACAACAACGATTTTCATATGAAACTCCTTTCAAACATACATGTAATCTGTCACAGGCACACATTCCGTGTCCTCTGTCCCCAGTATATTCACTTTTCCAAAAAAGGTGCAGAAAAGCGTCCGGAAGACTTCTGGCTTCCGAACGCTTTTCCGGCAGTACTGTACAAGGCTGCACTTCATGTATTCCGATTTTCCGCATTTGCGTGTTTTGTTGTCTCCAAACGCAGTGCATGCCGCAGTCCGATATATTTTTCTCTCCGGATATTTTTTTCGCGGCGAAAACGGATCGGTTCTCACTCGTTTTGTTTCTTTCTTTTGTTTTTCTTTTGTTTTTCTGTTTTTTATCTATGCTTGACGTGCATATGCAGCTGGAATTTTCCCGCCGCCAGCATCACGCTTAACGCTGCCATAGACAGCAAAATACAATTTCCTGCCTGCTCCAATTGCAGGAAAAATAACCCGATCATAACCAGACTTTCCACGCACCAGATCAGACGGGCACGATGCCGGTACACCCGCTGTTCCAGCTCGTCCAGAGGCTTATGCGAAGTTTCCACTGGTGCAAGCAGCCACAACAGTATGCTGGAAATCATATATACCGGAACCGCCGTCCACAGGGGAAGCGGCACAAACCGCAGCAGTACCAGCACGATCGCGATCATTGCCGCCGAATACCAGTAGCACCGTACCGGCGTTTTCGCGTGGAATCCGCCGGCAAAGCTGCGAAGCGGGATATACGCCGCCGTAAACAAGACACTTTCCCACACCAGACCGAAAGCCATGCCGATACAAAGCGTTGTGAGCAGGTTCAGACAGACGGAAAACAGTTGCTTGATCCCATAGCGGCATATGGAGAAACGTTCTTCTGAAATGGTTCCGCGTGCCACAAAAGAACGTGCAATGGTATCTGACAGCTTCGCAAACATTAGAACTTCCGCAGCTTTCTTGCACGCTCCGGCAGCTCGTCCTGATAGGAGAAGTAGATGCAGGTGGAGTTTGCCACCAGCGTGGTCATCATCATTGCTGCTGCGGCAAAGGCTGCTGCAAATACACCGTAAACATTCATCATTTTTGCTTTCATTTTGAAACCTTTCCTTTCTGTTGGTGTCATCTTCGACACATTCCGCGGCGTGTGATACGCCATAGTATAAGTGGTTTGAAATGCCTTTGGATACTTCTCCTCCTGCTCCTGCCGGATTCAGAAGCGACTTTCATTCTGGCAGAAAGCATTCCCCCTTTCCCGTTTTTTCGCACCCTTCGGTATTTCAGAAGCGGGTCACAGAACCGAAGAATATCATTCTCCTGCGTTTCCTGTAATCCTTGTGTATCATTATAGCACACTTTCTCTTCACTTTTTAGAAATTGTCAAAAATAGCATTTGAATCGTCAAAAACAGTACGGAAACAGTTGCGGTTTCAAAAAGATACAAAAATAACCAGCTGTTCACAAAAGAAACAACTGGTTACTTTTACGGCAATACCGCACAAATTGCGATTGTTCAAAAAAGCATTACTCCGATGCGGAAGCAATGACCTCTGCCACCAGATTTGCCGGCAGCTGTTCATAGCGGGCAAATGCCATGGAGAAGGTTCCCTCGCCCTGTGTCATCTGCCGCAGCTGCAATGCATAATCTGCCATTTCCCGAAGCGGCACTTCTGCCGAAATGAAAGTCATACCCTGATCTTCCACAGAATTCATGCCCAGCACTCTGCCGCGACGCTTGTTCAGGTCGCCCATAATATCGCCGGTGCATTCGTCCGGAACAGTTACGCTCATCAGTCCCACCGGTTCCAGCAGCGTCGGTTCTGCCTGCTTCATGCCTTCTTTATATGCAAGAGAAGCCGCCGTCTTGAACGACATCTCCGAAGAATCCACAGGGTGATAGGAACCGTCCACCAGAATTGCCTTTACGCCGACCACCGGAAAGCCTGCCAGAACACCCTTGGTGTAGGATTCCTGCAAGCCCTTTTCCACTGCGGGGAAGAAATTCCGCGGCACAGCACCGCCGAATACCTTTTCTTCAAAGACCAGTTCTTCCGACGGATACGGTTCGAACTCGATCCAGACATCGCCGTACTGTCCGTGGCCGCCGGACTGCTTCTTGTACTTACCCTGAACTTTGACCTTTTTCCGAATGGTTTCCCGATAAGCGATCTTCGGCACGGAAAGTACCACATCTACCCCAAAATCAGCTTTCAGCTTGGAAACCACCGCACTCAGGTGCTGCTCGCCCAGTCCGGAGAGGATCATCTCATTGGTTGCCGGATTCTGCTGATAGGACAAGGTCTGGTCTTCCTCCAGAATCTTCTGGATCGCCGCAGCCACCTTTGCCTCATCGCCCCGTGCCGCCGGACGCACTGCCATACTGTAGCACGGTGTCGGGAAGCTGCTGCGGGGCAGGCTGACTACGCGGGAACTGTCACACAGTGTATCACCGGTATTGGCGGAAAGCTTTGTCGCTGCCACCAGATCCCCTGCTTCCGCAACAGCCGTTTCCGTCTGCTTCTTGCCGCAGAGGAAGAACAGTTTGTTCAGTTTTTCTGTGGCTCCGGTTTTGCTGTTCACCAGTTCGGCACCAGCTTTCAGCGTGCCGGAAATCACCCGCATCATAGACAGTTTGCCCACATAGGGGTCTGCCAGTGTCTGGTATACCTGCACGCAGACCGGTTCTTCCGGTGACTGATGCAATACAACTTCTTCGCCATTCTGGTTCAGTGCCGCGATCTCGTCAGAAGCTTCCGGCACCAACAGTTCCATTTCCTTGCACAGCAGATCTACGCCCTCCAGCATCTGAGCCGAAACGCAGGCAACCGGTGTGATCGTGCCGTCACGCATGCCCTTATGAATACCGCCCACCCGTTCTTTCTGGGTAAACTCCTCGCCGGAGAAGAACTTTTCAAACAGTTCCTCGTCAGTTTCCGCAATTGCCTCTGAAAACGCCTGAATCAAGCCGTCTACCCGATAACTCAATTTTTCGGAAACCTCGGAAGTCGGCATGGGGATCTCCTGAGCCTTGCCGTCCTTGTCGTAGCGATAGGCTTTCATTTCGATCAGGTTGATGTAGGAATCCACCTTCCGGTCTGCGATGACCGGTACTACTACCGGACAAACCGACGGCCCGAAAGCGGATTTCAGTTCTGTCAGTACATTATAAAAGTTGGCGTTTTCATCGTCCAGCTTTGTGACCACAAACATTCGCGGCTTGCCCTCTGCTGCACGGTATGCCTTTTTCGTGCCCACCCGAACGCCGGATTTTCCGGATACGGTAATCATTACGCAGTCCGCCGCAGAGATGCCCTGCACCATGCCGCCGGCAAAATCAAACATGCCCGGTGTGTCCAGCAGGTTGATCTTCTGACCGTCCAGCATGATGCTGCCGGTGGCGGTGTACACGGAAGAATGCCGCTTGATCTCCTCCGGTGCAGCATCAGAAACTGTAGTGCCCGCTGCAACGCTGCCCATGCGTTCCACGCAGCCACCCTGATACAAAAGGGCTTCCAGTAATGTGGTTTTTCCGGTGCCGGCATGGCCAGCCAGTGCAATATTCTTGATGATCATAGCTTTTTCGCTCCTATCATAAATTCTATTTCGCAGCAATTTAGCAAGTTGCCTAATTTTATTTCAACTGCATATTGCAATTATAGCACATTTCACATCACATTGCAAGCCCTTTTTGAAAAAAGTTGAATTTTTTTCGAAGAACCGGAAAGCATTCCGCCTGTCCAGTGTGTCCGACTGTCAATATTTCTTGTGGAGTTTCCACAAACTTTTGAAATGCTATTGACAAGTGCACAAAAAGGTGATAGAATATAGCTTAAAATATTTAAGGAAACACTGAATAAAGCCGGCAAACAGACTTTATGCAGCGTTTCCTTTATGAGAGTAACTGGAGGAATTTTTTCATGGACGCCGCCGATGACAGCGACACAGCAAATCCGAATCGAATGATAATGACAGCACGATGCCTTGCCATGTGGCAGAGGTATGGCATTTTCTGCGTTCGTGCTGCCTGTAGAAGGCATGGTCTGCACCGTATGCGGTGCTAGCTGTGTCTTTTTGTATTTTTTACAGAAATCACACATATGGTATTGTAATAAGAAAGGTTGGAATTTTTTCTCAAATGGTAGGTTTAATTTTATTGCAGATCGCCCTGATCGCCCTGAACGCCATATTCGCCGGCACAGAGATCGCGGTGATCTCCGTCAACGAGGCAAAACTGGAAAAAGAAGTGGAAAACGGCAACAAGCGTGCCCGCTGGCTGTTGAAAATGGTGCGGAACTCCTCCGGATTTCTGGCAACGATTCAGGTGGCGATCACCCTGTCCGGCTTTCTGGGTGCGGCATTTGCCTCTGACAGCTTCGCGGAAAAGCTGACGGGGCTGCTTCAAAAGACCGGCATCGGGTTGAGTACCTCTGTGCTGAACACGATTTCTGTCATTCTGGTAACACTGGTCATCTCCTATTTTTCCATTGTCTTTGGCGAAATGGTGCCGAAACGCATTGCCATGAAGAACGCCGAAAAATTTTCGCTGACAATGTCCGGACCGATCACGGTAATTTCCAAGCTGTTCGCCCCGCTGGTGTGGCTGCTGACCAAATCCACCAACGGAATCCTGCGGCTCTGCGGCATTGACCCCAACAGTGAGGACGAGATCGTCACGGAAGAAGACCTGCTGCTCATGGCAGATGCGGGACACAAAAAAGGAACGATCGACACCGAAGAAAACGACCTCATTAAAAATGTATTTGCATTTGACGATCTGACTGTCGGCGAGATCTGCACCCACCGCAAGGAAGTGGCGGTGCTCTGGCTGGACGAAACCATTGCTCAATGGGAACAGACTATTCATGAATCCCGCCACTCGGTCTATCCGGTCTGCGGGGACAGCGTAGACCAGATCGTAGGCGTGCTCAACGCCAAGGACTTTTTCCGGCTGCAAAACCGCACCAAGGAATTCGTCATGGAACACGCTGTACACACGCCCTATTTCATTCACGAAACCATGAAAGCTGACGAGTTGTTCAGCAAGATGAAACGGCACGCAGACCATTTTGCAGTCGTTGTGGACGAATACGGCGGCATGTGCGGTATCATTACTGTGACCGATCTGGTGGAACAGCTGGTCGGAGATTTCGACGATGACGAAACCGAACGGCAGGAACCGGAACTGGAACGTCTGGATTCGAAAACGTGGAAGATCCGCGGCACCTGTTCCCTCCACGATGTGGCAAAGGCTCTGGATCACGAATTTTCCGATGCGGAGGAATACGAAACCTTCAGCGGCTTTCTCATCGGCAAGCTGGGCGAGATTCCAAAGGACGGCAGCCGCCTGAAGCTGGAGATCGAGGGATACCTGATCCGCATTCTCAACGTCCGGCAGCACTGTGTGGAAAAGGCAATCGTCCGGCTGGAGCATTCTCCGGCGAATCCACTGTAACAGAAGACTTTTCCGGAGAAAACAGCATTAGAATGTAAAAGAAGCATCTCGTTGAGATGCTTTTTTTCATGTGCGGTGTTGTGAAATTCAGTGTTTCCTTAGATTTCTTCTTGTTTATGCTTTTCTGCAAATTCTTTTTTAAACGCCTCAAATTCCGCGTCTAATTCCTCAGCGGTCTTTTCAGAACAAATTCGTCTGACTTCTTCCATATCAACATCTTTTTCTTTATCAATATCATTCATATTTTATCTCTCCTTTATGAAATACCGAACTCCTGCTTTATCTCTTGTATGATAGAATCCGGCAGTTCTCCGTACTTTTCTTCTGCTTCTTTCAGCTTTTCAGGGTGTTCTTTTGCATAATGTTCCACAGTGTCGTCCTGCACCATAAATAGTTCTTGTCTTTGCATGTTGATTCGTTCTTTCATTTGGTTCGTATCCGATTCTGAATTCTGTGTTTCAGAATGGCTGAATTTCAACATCTGCATAAACCTCCGCAAAGATTTTCCTGCTATAAACAGAAATGTGAAAACATCATTTCCTTCCTTACGCAAAAAACTCTATCACATTTCATAATTGGATTATATCACATTCTCACTCCAAAATCAACATTTTTTCAAAACATTTTTCAACTCGTCAGACTGCCCTCTCCAGCTTCGACAAAATGCAACTTATTTTTTACGCAGATTTTACATAGCCACCGTGCGGACTTTACAGAGAACCGGTATAATAATGGCAGTACAACGCAAGCACTTTGCGGTGTTATCCCAGAAAAATGCCCCTGTTTTCACGGGGCAGCAATAAGGAGTCGAAACCTATGGATATTTTTTCCGTCATTACCCTGCTGGGCGGTCTGGCGTTCTTCCTGTACGGCATGAACGTCATGTCCTCCGGTCTGGAGAAACTCGCCGGCGGCAAGCTGGAAATCGTTCTGAAAAAGATGACTTCCAACAAGTTCAAGAGCCTGTTGCTGGGCATGGGCATCACCATTGCCATTCAGTCCTCCTCCGCCCTGACCGTCATGCTGGTCGGGCTCGTCAACTCCGGCATCATGGAACTGAGCCAGACGATCGGCGTACTCATGGGCTCCAATGTGGGCACCACGCTGACTGCATGGATCCTGAGCCTTTCCGGCATCGAGGGGGACAATCCCTTCCTGAAAATGCTGAAGCCGGAATCGTTCTCCCCGATCATTGCTCTGATCGGTGTCATTATGATCATGACTGCCAAACACAACCGCACCAAGGACATCGGCAAGATCATGGTGGGATTCTCCGTGCTGATGACGGGCATGACCCTGATGAGTGGAGCCGTCAGCCCGCTGGCAGATTCCCCGCAGTTCTCCCACATTCTCACCGCGTTCCGGAACCCGATCATGGGCGTTCTGGTGGGAGCCGTTTTCACCGGCGTGATCCAGAGTTCCGCTGCTTCTGTGGGAATCCTGCAGGCACTCTCCCTCACCGGACAGGTCACCTACGGCATGGCGATCCCGATCATCATGGGACAGAACATCGGTACCTGTGTCACCGCCCTGCTCTCCAGCATCGGCGTAAACCGCAGTGCCAAGCGGGTGGCATGTGTGCACATCTGCTTTAACTGCATCGGCACACTGGTGATTCTGCCGATATTCTACGGACTGTACTGGCTGCTGGACTTCGCCTTTGTCGGCTCTGCAATTGATCCGGCTGGCGTGGCTCTGGTACACACGATCTTCAACATTGTCACTACAGCAATGCTGCTGCCGTTCACCAAGCTACTGGAAAAGCTTGCGTATACGCTGGTACGGGACAGCAAAAAGGAAAAGGAAGCCAAGGAAAAGCATGCTATGCTGGACGAACGCCTGCTGGCAACACCAGCAGTTGCCATTGAAGTCTGTCACGGTGTGACCATGGAAATGGCAGAGTTGTCCAAGACCACAATGAAACTGGCGATCAACATGCTGTTCCAGTATGACAAAGCCACCGAAGAACAAATTGAGGAAAACGAAAACCGCATCGACAAATACGAGGATAAGCTGAACGCCTATCTGGTACGCATCAGCAAGCACAGCCTTTCCTCCAAGGACAGCCGGACAGTTTCGAAAATGCTGCACTGCATCGGCAATTTCGAGCGAATTGGTGACCATGCGGTGAATATCATGGAATCAGCACACGAACTCCACGAAAAGGGGCTGCACTTCTCTGGCGATGCCGCAAAGGAACTGCGTACCCTGTGTGATGCTCTGCTGGAAACACTGAACATGGCATATCAGGCGTTCGAAAAGGACGACCTCGCCATTGCACACCAGGTAGAGCCGCTGGAAGAAGTTATCGACACCCTGAATCTGGAACTGAAAAACCGCCACATCAAGCGGCTGCAAAACGAAGAATGCACCGTGGAACTGGGCTACATCTATCAGGATCTGCTCACCAACATCGAACGCATTTCCGACCATTGTTCCAACATTGCCGGCGTGCTGATCGAAATCGACGAACAGCAGAATATCCACAAGTATCTGTACAAGCTGAAAGAAAACGATGAAACCTTTCAGGAATCCTACCACCAGTACCTGAACCACTACTATCTGGAACTGGGACAGCCCACGCTGGACGAAGTCGTGGACGCGTGATTTTCACACTGAATAAATAAAGGCAATACCGCACAAAGAGCGTCTGGCGACTTTGCACGCCATCTGCTTGCAAATTTTCCTTCAGAGCCTGTTTCGTATCTTCCCGCACGCATCTTGCGTGCATATTTTCCGAGATATTTCGGGAAAATACTCGAAAATCCACAAAGGATTTTCTCCGTTTTTCCCTTCATCTCTCAAAAAATCTGACGACGCAATCTGCATACGTCAGATACGAAACAGACTCTCATATTTCACAAAAATGCTCGTGAATACATCAAGTATTCACTCCGCTTTTTGTTTC
>NZ_QSTT01000011.1:72709-73148 GCF_003438725.1 Ruminococcus sp. OM06-36AC | reverse complement strand
GGGCTTGGCATATCCGCACCGGTCAAATCAGCGGCATCGTCCAGATCAGCTGCGTCCAATTCCGGAGCATGAAATTCTATAACATCTGCAACCTTGCCCTCTGCGATCTTGTCGGAGAGGGCTTTCGGCTTATCGCCTGCACGAACTCGTCTGCCGCCTCTTCTTGTACCGTCCTTTGCCATCTGATTTCACCTGCCTTTTGAGAGAAAAATAGCCGAAACTGCGTAGGTTTCGGCTTGTCTGCATATTTTCAGGGTTAATCCCCCGTTTGAACCTTGGTTTTCGTGCGTGAGAGGGGACGCCGGTCTGTAAAAAATTCACAATTAGCGATTTTTATCCCCCCACCGGCAGCATTTCAGACACAATCAATACCGATAGACGGGATTTCGGTCTTCCGTCCATGTCTTGCGGTCATGGCAGGACTTGCAAAGAGCCTGCC